>CBFIDS010000095.1:0-14287 GCA_965661435.1 Roseivirga sp. | reverse complement strand
TCCTCGAAGGATTGCAGTCATATGTCCCTGGCAGAATGTCAGATATTTATGATTTGATTGCAAATTTTACAGGAGGCTTGCTTGGTGTAATTCTTTTTAGTTTTTTTATCAAAAATAAGCTTGCGATTCATAAACTAATATTATAGTTTTAGAATCTAACTGAATAAAAGTTATGGAATTAAAGAAAACCCCTAAAGCGGATGTCGGCAAGCAACGAACTATGTATATGGCCATTGGTCTTATTCTTAGTTTGTCGTTGACTCTTTATGCTTTCGAAGCAAAGCAATATGAAGAAGGAGAGTTAATGGACCTTGGAATGGCACCGGATGATTTTGAAGAATTAACAGAAATTCCTCCAACCGAGCAGCCACCTCCCCCTCCACCTCCAATTAAACAACCTCAAATCATCGAAATACCAGATGAGGAAGAGATAGAAGAAGAAATTGAAATCGACCTTGACGTAGAGATTACGGAAGAAACAGAGGTTGAAGAAATTGTATTCGAAGAAGAACCGGAAGAAGAAGAAGCAGACAAGGTTTTCATGATCGTTGAAGAACAAGCTTCTTTCCCTGGTGGAAACGCAGCTTGGATGAAGTTCTTGCAAAAGAATCTTGACTATCCAAGACAGGCTAAACGAATGGGTATAGAAGGAGCAGTATTCTTATCATTTATCGTTGATAAAGAAGGTGCAATTTCAGACATCCAAGTAATCCGTGGAATTGGCGGAGGTTGTGATGATGAAGCTGTAAGAGTGCTCAAAGAATCTCCGAAGTGGAATCCAGGTAAGCAACGTGGTCGTTCCGTTAAGTCTAGAATGCAGTTTAGAATCGTATTTAAACTTAAATAAAATTAAGGCCTACCCAAGTGTAGGCTTTAATTTTGAATTATTTAACTACCTTATTAGTTACTTTACTAACTATTTAGTCTATTAAAAGTAAAAAATCAATCCGTAGATTACGCAAGTAAGAGAAGTCTATTTTTAGCTGTAGGGCTGTGTACAAGTTTAAACATTGTTCTATCAGCCTTTCAAATCACACCCTCAATTCAACCTGAGATGATAGTTGACACAGGCTTTAATCTGGCCGAAGACTTTACAGAAATTGAACAGACCAAATTCAAAGAGCCTCAGCCTCCAAAAGTACCAGAGATCAAAGTAATTGAAGTTGAAGATGATACAAAAATACCAGAGGTAAATATACCACTTGATAACATCCTCATCTAGGAAGAAATAATTGATAAAATGATTTTTGACAAATTGCCTAAAGAAGTACCTCTGGAAACTGGTATTGTCATTGCTGAAGTACAAGCCTCTTTCCCAAGAGAAATTGAAGCATGGGTGAAGTTTTTAAAAGAATCTAGAATACCCTAAAAGGGCGAAACGTGCCGGTATTGATGGCAGGGTATTTCTAAATTTTGTAGTAGATAAAGCTGGGAATGTATCTGATATTGAGGTGACGCGTGGTATCGGAAATGGATGTGATGGTGTTAGAGTTTGAAAGTTATCTCCAAAATAGAATCATGGCCTACAACTGGGACATCCTGTTAAATCGAGGAGGTCACTTTTCTTCAACTTTGTATTCAGGTAGAATAGATCAGGGAGTGCTTTGTACTCCCTATATAATATTCAACAATTGTTCCTTGATCTTCTCAAGTTCATCTTTCATACCTACAACTAACTTCTGCACGGGAGCATAATTAGCTTTAGAGCCTATAGTGTTGATTTCCCGGCCTATCTCTTGACCAATAAAACCTAACTTTTTCCCTTGCGACTCCTTCTCACCCATGATTTCCGAAAAATACTCGAGATGATTTGTTAATCGAACGACTTCTTCAGAAATATCAAGCTTCTCCATATAATAGATCATTTCTTGCTCGAATCTATTTTTATCAAAGTCTTCCGAGTTTTCAATTTCAGTTTGATGTTTCTTAATTCTTTCCTTAATCACACCTACCCTATCTGGATCCTGATCCTTAATTCCCTCAAGACAAGACGATATATTCTTTATATAGCTGTTCAATTCTTGTTCTAATGTATTACCCTCCTGAGACCTAAAACTATTACAGGCATCCAGGGCTTTTACTATTAACGGTTCTGTCTCTTTCCACTGCTTCTCTAATTCAGCCTCAGTTATGTTACTAGAAGACATAACATCCGGACTATGCAAGGCAAGTCTAAATAAATCTGAGCGGTCTGCATTTACCTCATCCGCCAATTGGCTATATTCCTGATAGAATTTTAAGAATAAACTGTGATTTACACTCTCGGTTTCAGCATTTGTATCCTGAGTAAATTCCACATTCAATACAACCTTGCCTCTTTTTAAATGGTCAGATAAAAGTGCCCTAACATCCTGCTCCTTACTCTGCAGACTTCTAGGAGTCTTTAATTGTATATCTAAAAATTTAGAATTGAGAGTTCTAACTTCTATATCTACTTGATATCCTGTGATTGAACCTTTAGCGCGGCCATAGCCGGTCATTGACTTGAGCATAGATAATATTTAGTGAGCAAAAATAGCTTATTAAGCCCATTAAAAAAATCAGAAGTCATATCCGAATGAGAGTTGGAGTTTAGGACTCAAGACTTCGAAATTTCGCATCGGAAATGAAACATCTACTCTCGAAAAAAAGCCAAACAACATCGTTCTTACTCCAAAGCCAGCACTCTGCAACCATGGATTAGCAAAATTATTGATAACTGCGCTAAAAGGAGAACCTTCGCTACTGATCTCTTCAATATTCAAATTATTTTGATCCTTGAAAGGCGACAAGTCATCCCAAGCAGAGCCAATATCATAAAATCCTAAGACTTGAAGGTTTCTTAAAAAATTGGACTTTAGTTCTGAATTAGTTAATAGTTGATTGATAGGAAATCTAATCTCTCCTGAAAATGTCATTACGTTTCGTCCTTGGAAAGTATTATAATTATAGCCTCTCAGGTTTGTAAATTGATGAAACAACACATCACTATTGTCAAACAAAGTTTCGAAGGCTAATGGATTGACATCTGAGTTTGAAGACTCTGTGCTGTTGAATGCCCAATTATCCACTCCTCCGAGTAAATACTTTTTTGGTGCATCACCAAAATATGTTCCAAAGAAGGCTCTAGCAGCTAAATAAATACCCTTATTTATTCTGTAATAATGTCTGGCATCGAATTGCAAATTATGAAAAGTAGCAGCTTCACTATTCAACTTAAAGTGCGATTCTAATTTCAATTTTGCTCTTGTCCCTTCGTGCAAGTTTGTTCCAACTACAACACTATTATCAAATACGAATGAAGTATTAAAGCCACCATAATTTGCTGTACTTTCAGAATTAAACTGGGGAGGATTATTTGCAGGAATCAACAACCTTATATCCCTATCAAAATATCTCGTCTGTGTAAAGAAGGGATTGAATTCTACTCTCAATCTATAATTAAAGGGATAACTGATTCCGGCTTGAAATACATTCCTATTAAAGCGTTGATTCAAGAAACTTCCCTGATCTATTCTTGAAATAGTCTTTCTTGAGTACTTAGCACTTAGGTCAATTTTATTCTTTAAGTATTGATATTCAGCTGATATGTCATAACCTTGATTGAAACTGGCCGGAACTAAAATGCTGCCATTAAATTTATGATTCTCCAAGTAATCATTCATTTCTATCTCCATCAAAATAGATACTGAACGTATTTCATCAATTAAATAAGAGGTAACAACATTGTCCGTTTGAAATCTAGTTTCGTAAGGCGCTGGGCCTTGTATCTCATCAGGGCTTTGAGCATTCTGATAGATACTTAAGAATGATTTACTCTGATCTTCATTCGACTCTTGAGGCTTTTCAAACTGATAATCACGCGTATCAACTTTGGCTTCAACTTCAAATTGATAATTTTCAGTATTTATAGCCCCCTCTTTCATAGAATCTAGATCCTGTAAAGGAGAACGCAACATAGGTTTTTTTAAAACCAAACCTTGACTTACACTATCTGCAGACAACTGCTTACCGCCTTTATTTTCTCTTCTTTGTTTGGCTAGAAACTTGGCCACTTGCAATGCCCTTCTAGGTGTTACGGGAGTAAATAATTTTGAATTGACATCTATCGTGTCTAGAAAAATAGCGTTTTGTCCCTTCAAATTAGAAACATATGCTATTTGGCCAGAATTGTGATCATAATCGAATCTCTTAATCCCATATAGGTAATTCGTGATTTGATGACTACTGGAATCGGTTAAGCTATAATTGTAAAGATTATTGATTCCTTGCTGATCACTTAAATAAATGAAATTTGTACCATCATAATTCTCGGCATTTGAATTGATGGCAAAAGAATTTGTCAATTGAGTAAATGAACTATCCGGATAATCGATATCGTAGGTATAAAGATTGAATTGTGTTCCCTCAGATGAAAGCAGATCAGCAGGCCCTTCAACAAATACACTATCTGTTCCCCTATTAGAACTAAAAACAATTTGATTTGAACCTGGAAAGAAGGAAACATCTCTTTCATCAAAATTATCATCACTGATTTTTCTAACCTGCCCTCTTCCTAGGCTATACAAATACGTATCGGACACACCGTTGACCGAGCCAGTTAAGACGGCTAATCTTCCTCCATAATTGAAATCGAAACTTTGAATCTTATCTATAACCGGTATGGCTATAACCTGTTCTCCTTTTACCCCTAAACGCTTCACCGCAAGAACATTCCTGCCTTCTTCGGAGTAGACTATTCCCAGAGTAGTAGAATCAGCCCAACTCAAAATGGGTAGGTTTTCGTTTATCTCCTGATCTAGTAATTTAATTCCAGCCTTATATATGCTTCTTTCTTCATCATTTCGAAGATTTCTTACCCTAACTTCAAATTTTCCTTGATCTAGGGCGCTAAAAGCCAAAAATTTGCCGTTTGGGCTGAATCTTACCGAGGTATAAGTAGCATCATTCCTGTTTTTCCCAGTGATGATATTCTCAACATTTGGAGCAACATAGGCCTCTGAGAACTGTTTATTGATATCATTATAAAATACTCTCCAATCGCTCATAAACTGATCAAACGGCACCCCTAAAGTTCTTTCTATACTATTCTGCTCATTCCGAATGATCCTGGCTAAATTCAGAACGTTCGAAATACTTCGTTGTCCATACTTTTGAGTTATATAATTCCATATTGACTGGCCCAATAAAACATTCATTTCTCGACTGAGCTTCATGAATTTATTTTCTGGTGTAGTGCTGATATATTCTCTAACTGCATCATCAGATTCCTTATCCCAGCCAGTAGAAACAAAACGGGCAATTCCTCCAGTAAACCACAGTGGAATAGCATTGGTAAAGGAACTCTGAAACATCTCAGCTATATTGCCCCCATAGAGCATCTCTTGAATAAGCATTTCGGTAATGCTATAAACTGCCTTTTCTTTAAATGAAGTGAAATCTCCAGAATACGCTATTTCAACCTGAGACTGTACAAAATCTGTCTCACCTCCCACTGAAAAATCACCTGCATTAACCCCTACATTACTCTGTTGTTTATCAATAACAGAATTATAAAGAAAGACTCGAATCTTCGCAAATGGTGGATAACCAATGGTTTCAGTGATCCTGCTAAATTCAGACTCTAAATACTCGATCGTATTTTTTGCCAGATCTCTTCCACCAGAATAAAAGTAAACTTCGAAGTTTTCAGAAGAATAGTAGCTCCAATCAAAATTCTTATACTGTATTCTGTTCTTTCCAAATTTCTCATTATAGACCTGAGCATTGCTGGTTTTAACTCCAGATACTAAGATTATTCCTAGAAGGAAGATTAAAATATGAGAAATTGTCTTTCTAACCATATGAGGTTCTACTGAAACATTAAAATAACGAAAAATACCTCTCAATATTTACTTCTTTATCTAACTCCTTTTTATTATTCAAGCGTTCCACAAATTGTTTAGCATAGTAAGGTATAAGTGAAACACCTTTCGTGCCAAAACCATTAAAAACCCACATTCTTTTTATTGTGGGATGCTCACCGATGAATGGTTTTCGATCCCTTGATGCTGGCCTCACACCCGCTTTTTGATCTATAATCTCGAATTCAAAATTCATCAATTTACTTACTTTACTTTTTAACTCCTCTGCCTTATGAAAAGTTGGGTTTTCGTCTAAATCCTGATGGTCGTAAGTGGATCCACATTTTAAAAGTCCATTCTCCAAGGGTATGACAAATATACCTCTGTTATGAACCACTTTAGGAGTAACGTTACTTCTTACAAACAGTAACTCTCCTTTAACCAAACTAAAAGGTAGCCAACTAAAAAATGGATTGTTTACGGATAGTCTCCCATCACAAAAGATAACATGACCATAACTTTTACCACCGTATTCAAAATGATCTTCGAAACTATCTAAATTATCAGCATTAAAAGTTTCATTGATCAATAGCTTTCTCTCTTTCAAGTTATTTTGTACTGCTTCTAGAAATTTTGAGGTATTCAAGTATCCTGAATTATCCAATAACAATCCTCCATAAGGATCATTCACTTCAGGGTATGAAGGCTTAGTAAGTATCTCATTTATATAAGGAGAGAACTGGCTATCGACACTTCTTGCCATCCATTCATTCTGTTCTTCAAATGATAAGAAGGGCCGATATATGGGTCTGTCAATTAGAAATTTAGCGGCTAACTCTTTTTCTAAATCTTGATAATACGGAATCAGATAATCAAAAAGATTGTCACAATTCCAGGTTTTAACCATTTCCCTTCCTGTTATAGGGTTATATAATCCACCAGCCACCTTCGATGAATTAGATAAACTCGGGTCATCCAACACTTCAACTGACTTTCCGGCTTTAAGCAAATGGTCTGTCAGTATATTTCCAGCTAATCCTGCACCAATAATTAAAAAGTCAGTCCTCATTTCTTTAAAATATCATTGTATTTTTGATACTCTTGAATAATGTATCAAATTTAGAGCTTACAAAATTGATATAAATGAATGTAAAATCGTTCACCTTTAATCCTTTTATGGAGAATACTTATGTCATCCATGCTAATGGTAAGGGGGCTATTATCGACCCAGGCTGTTATGATCCAGCGGAGCAAAAACAATTGGTCGATTTTATAAAGGAAGAAAATTTAGATGTTCAAATGATTTTGAGCACACATGGACATATTGACCATGTCCTAGGAAATGCCTTCGTTAAAAGAAATTTCAATGTTCCTCTGTGGATCGGTGAACATGATGTAGAGACCTTTAAAGCTGTTGAAGCATACGCCCCTAATTATGGATTTCAGAATTACGAAGCTGCTAAATACGATTATCTGATCAAAGAAGGTGATACGATTGAGATTGGCCATGAAAAATTAAAAGTACTATTTGTTCCAGGTCATGCCCCTGGTCATATTGCTTTTTATCATAAAGAAGATGGATTTGTATTAGGAGGAGATGTCCTCTTTAAAGAAAGTGTTGGAAGAACCGATATGCCAGGTGGAGATTCCGACACACTTATGAATTCTATTAAAAAAGAGCTCTATTCACTCCCTAATGACACAGTAGTTTACCCAGGTCATGGTGAAAGGACTACGGTAGGTCATGAAAAGCAATTCAACCCTTTCTGTCGAGTTTCTTGAAGTGGATCAGAAAAAATATTCCAAATTTATTTACACTAGGTAATTTAATCTTAGGTGTTTTAGCTATTCAAGAGGTGATATTGAATAATGGAAGTGAACCTCCGAAGGTTCATTACTATGTTTTTCTCGCTGCTTTCTTCGACCTTTTAGACGGTGCTATTTCAAGAGCTCTGGGTGTTACTTCGAAAATTGGAGGGGAATTAGATTCTTTAGCAGATCTTATCACATTTGGAGTATTACCGACTTTTATTTATGCAAGTTTTTACCCTTTAAAGGGACTGGGTTATTTAATACTCTTGGTACCAGTTTCTTCTGCAATAAGACTTGCTGTATTTAACACTTCATCAGACCAAAGCACATCATTTAAAGGTATTTCGACCACCGCTCATGGTCTTTTTGCAGCCTGTCTTCCAATTATCCTCTGGCAAAAGGATATGTACCTACTAGAGAATAAAAACATTGTCTTAATTATAGCTATATTCTTCTCTTTCCTTATGGTCTCACCTTTGAGAATGATATCCTTGAAATTCAACAACTCTACTCTTAAGGATAATTGGGATAAGTACATCCTTTTATTAGGGTCCGCTATTTTAGCAATCGTCTTTAAATTTGAGTCTGCCGTTTGGATTATGATTTTATACTTGGTCCTCTCACTACTTACTCATTTTAAAAACTCGTCAAAAACGAACACTTAGGATTTATAGTAATAGAAACATCTTGGTCGAGACTTGAAACACTTCATAACTATCATATTACTTCTATTCTCCAAGGCATTAATAAGTCAAAGTAATAGTGTATTGAATGAAGGTGAATGGGTCAAAATGGGCTTTACAGAATCGGGAGTATACCGAATAGATTGGAATAAACTAAGAGATCTTGGTTTCGAACCGGCAGAAATAGATCCTAGAAACATAGGCATATATGGCAATCCTGGCGGAATGCTTCCTCAAAGCAATAATGAACTAAGGCCTATCGACCTAATTGAAAATTCCATTGAGGTAATCGGACAATCAGATGGTGTTTTTAATGAGGAAGACTACATTCTTTTTTACGTAGATGAAATTGATAACGTCAGTTATGAAGATCAAACTGACCACTTCTCGATTAGAAAGAATATTTACTCCGATACCATCTACTATTTTTTGACAGAGAAATCAAACAAGGGTTTGCGGATTGATTCGAAACCAAACCTTGGATTAGGCCATCCTAAAGTAGACTCTTATAGAAACCTAATTTACCATGAAAAAGACTTGACCAATTTACTTTCTTCTGGAAGAAACTGGTTGGGAGAGCAACTGAATATTAATAATGAGATTAATTTCAATCTTGAAATAGGCAATCTCAAGGCTGGCTCTGTGATCAACCTTTCAGTAAGTGCTTTAGCTCAAGCCTTCACTAACACCTTTCTTAAGATACACCTGGAGAATAATGATTTAGGTTCCTTAGAATTTCAATCGATTCCTAATTCACAATACTCCATTAAGGGTAATCGGCAAGAGGAATGGTTTCAATTAAATGCCAGTCAAATCTCTGATCAATCAATCCATCTTAAGCTATTTTTCGATCAGAATAACTCAAGTAATTCCATTCTTTATTTAGATAACTTTTTGATGGATACCGAGCAAGAACTCGCTTATAACGACAAACAATTTACAGCTCGGTTTTCTGCTACTCAGAATGCTATTTCAACATTCAAAATATCTTCTGATAGTAAGTCATTAAGAATTTGGGATGTAACAAATCCAATAGAAGCAAAAGAACAAGTCTTTGAATCAATTGATGATAGCCACGAATTCGGAACTTTTAGCAATAACTATTTAGAATATGTGGTCTTCGAAATTGACGATTTAAATGAACCCGAATCATTTAAAAGGCTCAATAACCAAAACCTAAGGGCAACCACGAATGCAAACTTCATCATTATAACTCATCCTATTTTTAGAAATCAAGCTGAAAGACTAGCAAATTTCAGAGCACAACATGACGGATTTGACGTACAAGTTTTCAGTACTACGGAAATCTACAATGAATTTAGTTCTGGAAGACAGGATATTAGCGCCATTCGTGACTTTCTCAAATTCAAATATGATCAGGGGAGTTCATCTTTGAAATATGCCCTATTCTTTGGAAAGGGGTCTTTTGATTATAAAGATAGAATAGAAAACAATACTAATTTTGTCCCTACTTATGAATCTAGAAACTCGATCCATCCATTATTGAGTTTCTCTTCAGATGATTTTTTTGGCTTCCTCGATGATCATGAAGGCATGTGGAATGAAAACTCTTCAGGTGATCATTTATTAGACATTGGAATAGGTAGAATCCCAGCTAGAAGCTTGGAGGAAGCAGAAAATGCCGTAGATAAGATCATCTTATACCAAACAGATCCGAATACTTTTGGCGAATGGAGAAGTGAAATGCTATTTGTAGCAGATGATGGTGACAGGAATATTCATCAGAGAGATGCTGATCGGCTGGCCACGTTAGTGGATACAACCTATCAGCAATTCATAATTAAGAAACTCTACTTAGACTCCTTTGAACAAGAACGTCAACCTAATGGCGAAAGGTCAGAAGAAGCTGAGCAAGCTTTAATAAACGCTGTCAAAGAAGGCAAACTCATTATTAATTTCACAGGGCATGGTGCAGAGTTCGGCTGGATGCAAGAAAGAATATTAACCTTTGATCTGATAGATAAATGGCAGAACCCTTACAAAATACCTTTTTTGGTTACAGCTACTTGTGAATTTGGAAGAAATGACGACCCTACAATAGAATCCGGTGCTGAAAAACTAATTTTTAAGAATACTGGTGGGGCTATAGGTCTTTTAACAACAACACGCCCTGTTTTTTCAAGCACCAATTATAGATTAAATGAGGCTCTATATGGTACCATACTAAATCAAGAAGGTGGAGAATATCAAAGGCTCGGGGATATTATCAAATTCACAAAGAACAACTCTCTAGAGGGTAGTTTGAATAGAAACTTCATTTTACTTGGTGACCCAAGTATGAGATTGAATTACCCGAACCGAAATATTGACATAACTGAAATAAATGGAGAAAGACTTTCCATATCAGACACTTTAAGTGCCCTTCAGCATGTAGTAGTTAACGGGAACATAAAATCCTTTGGTACAATTGATCAATCATTTAGCGGTGAAGTGAAATTAAAATTATATGATAAAAACCAAGATAAAATCACACTAGGTTCTGAAAATGACCCTTTTGAATACACCGAAAGATCTAGCTTACTTTTCAACGGTAGCGCTTCTGTTAATTCAGGAGAATTTGAAATAGATTTTTTAATTCCCAAAAACATAGATTACTCATTTGGTCAAGGTAAAATGCACGTTTATGCTTTAGAAATTGGCAACAATTCAGATGCCCTAGGCGCTACAGTTGACTTTACCCTAGGAGGTACATTTAATAATCCTTCAAGAGATACTAAAGCCCCATCTATTGAGATTTTCCTTAACGATACAACTTCCAATTTTCCTGACTTATTCCGTCAAGATGTAAATGCTATAATTAAGTTTGCGGATGAAAGTGGTATTAATATTTCAAAAAATGTGTTAGGTCAAAATCCGGAGCTTATCCTGAATGATTCACTTATTATCGATTTATCTCAATATTACCAGTCGGTAAAAGATAATTTCAGTAAAGGCAGTGCACAAGTGGCACTAAAAGACTTACCAGAGGGATTGAATAATATTAAAGTTAATGCGAGAGATGTTTATGGAAATCCAAGTACTGCAGAAGTAGAATTTTATGTTCAAGTTAATTCTTCCTTCATTACAGAAATAAAAACCTATCCCAATCCGTTTATAGATGAAACCCTTTTTGACATAAGTCATAGTCTTGAGGGTGAAAATCTTGAAATGACCGTAGACATCCTTAATAGAAATGGCCAATTGGTCTCACAGTTTGTAGGAGAAACACTAAGAGCAAGTCAACAATTAACTATACTCTGGGATGGTCAAAATGAACTTGGCCAAAAATTAAATCCTGGTGTATATTTTTATACTTTCAATATTATTTCAAAAACATCTGGAAAAACGGATTTTAAACGCGGTAAACTCATAATTTCACATTAATTATATCACGCTATCTTTGAATAAAAAATTCATGCTGAATAGGTTAATCATCTTTACCATATTTATTTCTTATTTCTCCTTAAACCTGCAAGGGCAGAATTCGGGAACTATCAGTGGTCAAGACACTGATCGAAATGTAGTTTCAAGTGCAATTCCATTCCTTACCATTGCTCCTGACCCTAAATCTGGTGCTATGGGTGATGTGGGTGTTGCAACTACGCCTGACGCTAATTCTCTCTATTGGAATCCAGCTAAATTGACATTTATAAATCAAAATGCGGGCCTTTCTTTAAGCTACACGCCATGGTTGCAGAAATATGTAGACGACATGTCCATTTCATACTTGTCTGGATTTAAAAAAATAGATGATGAACAGACTTTTGGTGCATCATTAACCTACTTCAACCTAGGTGACATTCAATTAACAAATGGGGCCGGCCAACCTATTGGTAACTTCACCCCAAGAGAGTTTGCATTCGCGGCAAGTTACTCTAGAAAACTAAGTGACAACTTAAGTATAGGTGTTACGGGTAAATATATCCTTTCAAACCTATCAGGTAATATCACTACAAGTCCAGTTACAGATCCAAAACCAGGTAATAGCATAGCCGCAGACATAGGACTTTATTATACAACTCAAAAAAGCATCTTCAATAAACCTAGCCAAATATCATATGGTATAAGTATTTCCAACATAGGCTCTAAGATCTCTTACAATAGTGCAGATGAAGAAGACTTTATTCCAACTAACTTAAGAATAGGTACTGCTCTATCAACCTTCTTGGATCCCTATAATAAGATCACATTAGCATTAGATGTAAATAAGCTTATGGTACCTACCCCACAGCCCGACGGTTCTCATAGAGACAAAGGCCTTTTAGCTGGGATGTTTGGTTCATTTGGTGATGCCCCTGGTGGATTCACTGAGGAGCTTCAGGAGTTTATGATTTCAATAGGAGCTGAATATCAATATCAGGAGAAATTCTCTATCAGAACAGGGTATTTTTATGAGCATGTGAATAAAGGAAATAGGAAATACTTTACAGCGGGTCTAGGCTTCAAACTTGAAAAGATTGAATTTAACTTTTCATACTTAGTACCCCAGTTTCAAGAGCATCCTTTGGCAGAAACACTTAGATTTGGTGCAATATTCTCATTTGCGAAATCAGAATCTGACCGATAATGCTTGACAGAACTCAAGCCCCACCAATTTATCGCATACAAGATCTCTCATTACCTGAAATCGAAGACTATGATCTACCTAATGGTAGAAAACTATATGTTCATCATGAAAGGAATACAGAAGCCTTTAAGGTAGAATTAGTCACTAATGGTGGTAATATAGATTCTCCAAATGCTGCCTTTGTTCAATTAGGCATGAAAATGCTCAATGAGGGTACGAAACAAAAAAATAGTTCAACCCTATCCAGTACCATTGATGGTCTAGGGAGTTTCTTGGAAATCTCTCCTGGCTTTGACAGCTCCTCCATAGCGATCTACGGACTTAAGAAATTCTACTTAGAAAATATTCGTCTTTTATCTGAGATCATATATGAGTCAGGGTTCGACCCAAAAACGTTAGATAAGCTGAAGTCTAAGCAACTCAACAAATACAAACTTAACTTACAAAAGAGCTCCTATATATCTTCTATTGGTCTAAGGGCCGAATTATTCAAAGGTCATCCCTACGGTTACACTTTAAATGAGAAACAGATAGCTGACACAGATATAGCTGATCTTAAACAACATTGGAGAAAGAACATTCAATCTTTTGACATTTATATCTCGGGAGATCTTCCAGATGATTTCAAACAAATAATTTTAGACCAGTTTGTCAAGATTCAAAAATCTCAAACCAGTGAATTCACTATTGTGAATAGTGGTAAAAAGAAATTAGATCACAGGACTCCAAAATTTATTCAAAGCTCTATTAAGGCAGGTAAAACATTATTCAATAGACATCACCCTGATTACTTTCAATTCATTGTTATGAATGAATTATTTGGTGGTTTCTTTGGATCTCGATTAATGAAAAACATTCGTGAGGACAAGGGTTATACTTATGGTATATATTCTTCTCTTCTCGCTATGAATCACGCAGGTTACTTCTTAATATCTACCGATGTTAAAAAGGATTTCGAATCGAATACGATAGAAGAGATTAAGAGGGAGATACTAGAGCTTCAAAATGCTTTGGTCTCAAAAGAAGAGCTTCAAATAGTTAAGAATTATATGTTGGGTTCATTTGTTAACTCCTTTAGTAGCCCATTCGCAGCGATCAGTAAATTCAAGCTTGTAAATAATCAAGGGCTTGAACTCTCATACTATCAAAAATATTTAAAACAAGTCCCTCAAGTAACAGCTGAACAAATTCAAGGTATGGCGCAAAAATACCTAGAACTAAACAGTCTTACATGGAGTATAGCTGGTTCTTAATACCCTGGACATAAACGCAAAAAACCTTAGCGTTGGCTAAGGTTTGATGAGATATTAATAAAGTTGGCGACTACTTACTCTCCCACCGGTAAAGGCAGTACCATCAGCGCAAGTGGGCTTAACTTCTCTGTTCGGAATGGAAAAAGGTGG
>CBFIDS010000094.1:0-13700 GCA_965661435.1 Roseivirga sp. | reverse complement strand
AGGAAGATGTAAGAGGTTACAAGCAGTGGGAGAATCATTGTCTAAGTGCGGGTTACAGAGAAATGAGGTTGTTTGTAGATGATGAAACAGCGATGAAGTGGTTATCTGAGTAAAAACATGAGGTTGTCAATTTTGACAACCTCTTTTTTTGTTACCATATTTCATCAAGCTCTAAAAAAACCTCTTAGCAATCGAGATCCAATATAGACTTAACAGTAAATACCTGAATCAGAAACCTATCTTCTGTTACCAGCTTTCTCTTTATTCTTTACGTAGATGAGTTTGTACTTGCTTTTAGGGGTTTCTCGCTGATCGATCTCGTATTGACCAATAGATTTGATGAGTTGAGTGAGCTTTTCAAAGCCGTAATTTCTAGAGTCGAAGTTCGGTTGCTTCTTCTGGATCAGGCTACCCACATCGCCCAAAAATGCCCAGCCATCGTCATCAGATAAGTCCCTAATAGAAGACGAGATGAGGTTGATTTCTCTTTTGGTGATATTCTCTACTCCTGAAGTATCCTTTTCTTTCTTTTCAACTTTGTTGTCTTCAGATTCCTTTCTCAAGATCTCTATGTAAAGGAATTTATCGCAGGCAACTATAAATGGATTAGGAGTCTTTTTTTCACCAATACCGATCACCATCATGCCAGCTTCTCTCAATCGTGTGGCTAACTTGGTAAAGTCGCTATCACTCGATACTAAGCAGAAACCATTGACTTTCTCGCTGTAGAGAATGTCCATCGCATCGATGATCATGGCAGAGTCAGTAGCGTTCTTACCTGTAGTATATCCGTATTGTTGAATAGGAGTGATGGCATTTTCAAGTAAGAGATTCTTCCATTTGTTTAGGCCGGGTCTGGTCCAGTCACCATAGATCCTCTTGATGGTTGGATTACCGTATTTAGCGATCTCTTCCATCATTTCCTTGACATGTGCCGATGGAATGTTATCTCCATCGATCAGTACGGCCATATTAATATTTTGACTCATATTTTCAGCTTTGGTTCAAGTTGGTGATAAAGAGTAATAATTATATCATTCCAAGGTAGTATTAGCTGAACAGGTTGATGAAATGCTTATCAATAAGTATTCAGTTCTTCTTGAATCTTTTGTTTGAGAGAAAACGACTGCCTTGCTAATATATTTGAAAAGCCATTCTTGGTTTGCCAATTTCTTGCAAACCCAGAAAGGGTGTTTATGAGGTATTGATCGTTCGCCATTTCATCAAAATTATAGGATACCTGAATTTCTCTCATGTCATTCCTAATGTGGTAAGTTATATAATCTCCAATTGACTAAACTCATTAGCTAATTGGTCATAGATCTTACTGATTGCTGTTAAATACCTCAGAAAGGCTCCAATGGATTTGCGCAAATCTTGACTGTAAATCAGACCAAGGTCTCCATTGCTTTTGATCTCTTCAAAACTGGTCAATGTTTGAGGTATTCTAACAAATTGATTGTAGTTAATAAAAATAAAATCTAGCGTGTCCGATTGCTCTTTTGAAGGCCTTGAGGTTTTCAAGATTTCCATAGATGAGACCAAATACGTTTGGACTTCAAAAGCTCTTTTTGCGTCCTCTTTCAGCGTCATTTCTAATTCACTTAACTCTTCAGCCATTCTTTCCAAATAGGCCTTAGATTTATCTTTCCTTTCCTCATTTAAACTATTTATTCCTAGGGCTGTCAGGATGCCTATAACCACTAAAAGAATTTCACCTGAAGCCTAAACAACATATTTTCCTGAAGTAGAATTTGAGAGAAACCTTCGCCTAAGGCGCCTGAAAAATGTGATCATAGTTTTAATTGAAGTATGAGATCAAAGTAATTAAAATAAATCATTTAGATAGCTTTAATCCTTGTTTGGCCAAAAACAAAAAAAGGAGCCGAAGCTCCTTTTAAGTTCATTAGTCTATAATCTAGCTCTAGCGTCTAATACTTCGCTGGTGTTCCTGCAGGCGGTAAGCTGTTCTTGATGAATTGACGAATATCTTCATTAGCATTTGCTAAGTCTTCAGCACGTAGATACATCATATGTCCACTTCGATACCCTTTAAAGCTCATTCTGTTTTTAAGTCTACCACTCGGATCCATGTGCCACATATTGTATTTGGCGTTATAGTAAGTGGTAGCGCCATCAAAATAGCCGGACTGAGTCATCATGTGCAAATATGGATTCATCGCCATGGCTTGTCTTAAATTCTCACCAGTGTTATCCCCACTTCTATCCCAAGGATTTACAGGGCCGAACATATTGTATTTCACATCGGTCTTGTAATTCAATACGTTAGGGAAGTAGTAGTTGATGGCCGGGGTGAATGAGTGTAACCATGAGTCAAGCTCTGAGTTGTAATCTGGCCCCATTCCTGCAGCCATTCTATCGATCCCTTTATACCTAGAATCCAGACGACCAACGGTATAACCTTCATCTCTTAATAGATCTTTCCAGAAGAAGTTCTCAGGAACATCCATGTTATGCTGACGAATTACCTCTTCATCGAGGCCTGAATACCTGGAGAAATTTCTGATCGCTTCATTCTTTTCAGCCTTAGTGGCCATCGACCCTTTTGCTAATACAGGAAGCAATTCATTTTGCGTATATGTCTCAGACATTTCCAATACTTCTGTCAAGTCTTTGCTCTGCAAGTCAGAAGGTAATTGTTCGTGATACCAAGCTGCAGCAGTAAAGTAAGGCAATCGGTTGGCCATTTCAACCGGACCACTTCTGTCAATACCCAACTCAGTAGGAGAGACCAAGATCACTCCGTTGAGGAACATCCATTGGTTGTTCTGTAATTCTAAAGAAAGACCTGAAACGCGAGTAGTTCCATAGCTTTCACCGATCAAATACTTAGGAGAATTCCATCGGTTGTTTCTTGAAACGAAAGTGTTGATCCATTCAGCCAAGTATCGAATGTCCTGATTTACACCAAAGAATTGACTTCTATTAGCTTCAGGATCTACAATTCTAGAATAGCCAGTATTCACTGGATTAACGAATACAATATCCGCTACATCTAATATTGAATGTGGATTATCCTTTACACCATAAGGTTGAATTGGATAACCTTCATCATCGATCTTCAGGATCTTAGGTCCGGTGTAAGCCAAATGCATCCATACTGACGCTGATCCAGGGCCACCGTTAAAGCTAATGACCAAAGGTCTACCATCTCTATTGCTTACATCTGTTCTTTCATAATAAGTGTAAAACAAAGTAGCCACAGGATGACCATCTTCAGCCCAAACAGGCTGAGTACCTGCAGTAGCCTTATAAGGTACTTTTTTACCTTTAATAGTCACTTCGTGGTTGGTCACCACAGCTGATTCAACCGGAATAGACCGACCAGCATCATCTTGTGCCCAAAGTCCAATGCTCAGGCAGCAGATGGTAATTAAGCTTAAATATTGTTTTCTCATCATTTATTAGTTTAGTCTAATTGAAATCTGTTTTCTCTTGAGAGCTTTCTGTTCAATTGTTTAATAGTAGTATTTTTTACTTGCTCAGTTTCTTGTCTCAGTTTTGGAAGCATGGATCTAAAGAATTCCATTTGTGCTTTCTGGTCTCCTGTCCAAGGCCCGATCCAGCTGCCTACGCCAAAGTAGACCGAACGAAGACGACTAAATAACTCACCGTATTTGTTATTCAGTTCTTGAATAGGCTCAGCGGCAGCTTTATCATAATCGACCTTATCATTATCCAGTTTATCTAGATGCCATCCCAATTCCTGTGCAGGGAGCATTTCATCTACCAAAGTCTCATAGAAAGCTCCAATCTCATACATTGAGTTTTGCCACTCTCTTTGAACGTTGATGCTTACCTCTAATCTTGGATCATTTTTTACTCTGAAGGTTTGTTCATACACTGCATCTCCTAATGAAAGTCTGGCAACATATACTCCGGGAAGGGCAGGAGGGCCAGTTAAGCCGAATCCTCTACCTCTTCTGTTACTGTCTGGGTTCTGGTTCATTGCTTTGAAATCAGGCATTCTGAAATTCCAATAAGCTCTATGAATTCCGGGAGAAGCATCGGCATTTAAGCTTGCTAATTCATTCCCGTTAGTATCATGAATAGTAAGTTTCAGTTGTTCTCTATCAACAGAGTCTTTAACAAAGTAGTCGATGGCGGCTCCAATTCTAGGATTTTCACCTCTATAGTACATGTCACCGGTATGGGCACCACCTATATTTCTATCGATCATTTCTGCATCAGGAATACTGAATAAGGCAATGTTCTGATTCGACTTATCACCAATCTCTTGTAATGCTTGGATGTTGTCAAGGATCCAGACTCCTCTACCGTGAGTTCCTAGTACCAAATCATTATCTCGTGGATGAATCACTAGGTCATTGAATGGAAGAGTGGGCATGTTATTTTTTAATTCCACCCAATTTTCACCTCTGTTGAAACTGATGAAAAGGCCTAATTCAGTCCCTAAATAAAGAACATCAGGATTTTTAGGATCTTCGCGTACTACTCTGGCTACTCTATCGTCAGGCAGATCACCTTCAATTGATTTCCACGTTTTTCCACCGTTAGTGGTCTTGTATATATAATTGTTGAAATCGTTATTCCTATAGTTGTTAACGGCAACATAAGCCGTACCTGCCGTGTGAGAAGATACTTCGAATGTATTCACCCAAGCATCTGCAGCTAAACCAGAAAGCTGATCGGTAACATTAGTCCAATTCTTTCCATCGTCTTCAGAAACTTGAATGAGACCATCATCTGTGCCTACATAAAGATGACCTTGGATAAACCTGTCCTCGGCTATGGCAGTGAGTGTAGGCCAGTAAGGAATTCCATCGTCCAATGAAGCTGTTGAAGTATCCGCTCTTTGGCCCATAATGGTGAGGTCTCTTCTGTTGACTCTGGTAGTTAAGTTTCCTAAACTTTCCCAAGTGGCTCCACCATCTTTACTCTTCCACATTTGCTCTGTTCCAGAGTAGATCGTGTTCGGATCATGATGGCTTAGGAAGAAGGGACCATCCCAGTTGGCTGGCTCCATGGCATTACCTAATTCAGGCTCAGCAGTTCCAGGACCCCATGCATCCCAGTTTCTTCTGGCGCCAATGTGGCCGGTAGGATCTCCTGGTCTAATAGACTGCCTTTGGCCATTTTTCATGTTCACACGAGATAGTCCCAAGTATTGAGATTCAGTGTAAACCATGTCTTCGTCTGTCATATGCGGTAGATTGAGGAATCCATCTCCACCACCGAGCTTTTTCCAGTCCTCATTAAGGATTCCACTGCTTCGGTAAGTTTCAGATGGGCCTACCCAGCTTCCATTGTCCTGAAGTCCACCATAGACATTGTAGGGCTTGGCCATATCTACAGCCACTCTATAGTATTGAGAAACAGGCAGGTTATTGATGAATAACCATGTCTGACCTCTGTCATAACTGATACCTAAACCACCATCATCGCCTTTCATTACATGTCTAGAGTCTTTAGGGTTTACCCAGAAGATCCGATCATCACCATGCAGTGATTGTCTACCTCGGTTAAAGGTCCGACCACTATCTGAAGAGTAGCTGTATTGGTTCATCATGTAGATGCGAGAAGCATCACTTGGGTCAACTAATGGCTGACTCGCATACATTGGACGAGGGTTCCAATCACTCATGAATTCCCAAGTCTCACCTTTGTCTTTTGAACGGTATAAGCCAGCTCTTCTTTCATTGTATGCAGTAGAAGCATTGTATTGAAAACCTTGCTCCACTGAAGCATAAACTATGTTCGGATCGGCTCTGAAGATCGAGATCCCTATTCTTCCGTAATCTCCTTCTGGCAATCCTGTTCTTAATTCTTTCCAAGTTTCACCACCATCTGTCGATTTGTGAAGCCCTGAACCTGGACCGCCACCATCGAAGCCAAAGGGTCTTCTTCTGCGCTGGTAAGTTGCAGCATAAACAATATTTGGATTCTGAGGATCGAGCGTTACATCGACAACACCTGTGTCATCATTGATGTAGATGATTCTTTCCCAGGTTTCTCCACCATCTGTCGTTTTGTAAAGACCTCTTTCGTTATTAGGTCCCCATAAATGACCCATGGCAGCCACATATATAGTGTTTGTGTCAGTAGGGTGAAGGGCAATTCTACCAATGTGATGCGAGTCTTTTAAGCCCATATGTTGCCAGGTTTTGCCAGCATCATGAGATTTGTAGATACCATCCCCCCAAGATGAACTCTGACGATTTGCTCTTTCACCAGTCCCGACCCAAAGGATATTTGGGTTCTGTTGATTCAGAGCAATGGCACCTATCGAGTGAGTGTTTTCATTTTCGAAAACAGGCTCAGTGGTGATGCCATTATTTGTGGTCTTCCATACACCACCTGTTGCTGTGGCGATGTAGAACGTATAGGGATCTTCATCATAGACAGCAAGATCTACGACACGACCACTCATGGTGGCAGGTCCGATATTTCTTAAACGCAGGTCTGATAATGTTTCTGAGGTGATTTGTGCATAGGAAGTGCTGAAGCACAAAAAGAAGATTGAAAGGAAAATGAGAGATCTTTTCATGAAAACATTTTTGATTGAAGGCCTAAGATAATAAGAATCGTTTCCTCGGCTTCACTCTTTATTTAAGAGTCGCATTCAATCTGACTAATGGTATATTTTCATTGATAAAATGATGGACTTTGGCTATCTGGAGAAGTATTTTATGTAAGCCGTTCAGTCATTATTCTAGCCAGTCCATGGACAGACATCAACCACCAAAGAATCAATAGGCATTATAGATCTTTTCCAAAATCACTCCAATGGATTCACGAATGGTACTTGTGGGTTCCGTATAATGGTTGACCATAATTGAAAAGGCCAATAGGTTATTACGTTTTGTTTTGATGAATCCACTCAAAGCATGATTATTGCTCAGAGTTCCTGTTTTCGCAAATACATAGGGACCATACCAATCTTTCAGTGTGCCAGAGGTTCCTCCTTGAGGAAGAAAGGTCAATAGATCTTCACCGTACCAGCCGTAAAGCGACCGAAGGTAGTGAGTGATCTGGTCAGGAGTAAACATATTGTACCTTGAGAGGCCAGAACCATCCACTATATTTAATCCATCAAGGGCGAGTGAATCAATTCCTGCCGTTGTACTTAGCGTATCAGACATGAACCCACTGATCATGAGAAGCATAGATTCAGCCATGAGGTTGTCGCTGGGCTTCATCATCCATTGATTCAATGAATCGGTAGGTACTCCTTTTAAAGTTTGATAATCCTCGGGTCTTTTAAAGTCATCAATTGTTTGAATCTCTTTATTGATAACTCCAGAAAGTAAATCAGCAAATAGAGTGTTGGAATAACGAAATGGTCTGATCAAAGTGTCTATTACTTGTTCTGTATTGGCCGTAACTTTCTTATAGTGGAGATCAAACTCATTCCAGAATTCATCCCGCGTGAGCCTGACGCGTTCTTTTAATTCTTCATTGACTCTCACTTGGAATCCCTGATGATTTGGACTCATTTCATAAGTCTGATCAGTACTATTCACAATAAATCGAATACTGTTAC
Source organism: Roseivirga sp. (assembly GCA_965661435.1). Taxonomy (GTDB): domain Bacteria; phylum Bacteroidota; class Bacteroidia; order Cytophagales; family Cyclobacteriaceae; genus Roseivirga. The sequence continues at coordinate 6,175 of CBFIDS010000094.1, read as the reverse complement.
CATAAATAGGGAAGACCGACTTCTCCGCTCCGAAATAATAGGGGTAATCATCCCAGCCCCAACCTGGACCGAACCGTTGGTCTACCATGGGTCTTGGCCAATAGTAGAGGTCTTTAGGTGATGATCTTAAAAATTCAATGACCGTTGAGTCCGAATGATCGGGATGAAGCGTCAAAGGATATCCAGTACTCCAGAAGACCAATGAATCTCCTTTTTCTATAAATTCTAAGGCTGGCACTAACTCAAAATCACCTAATCTACTGAAAGCCCATAACGTGAAGAGCTTTGTATTAGAAGCAGGTGTCATGAACTTGTTGCTATATTTTTCGGCAATTACCTGATCTCTATCAGGGTTATAAAGTTCAAATGCCACGAATGCCTGTTTGAATCCAGGAAGCTCCTCTAGGTCTTTGCGAATCTTCCTTTTTGAATAGCGCTGTGCTTGGGCCGATTGAAAACCGATAGCCAAAAGAATCAGAAGAGTGATTATTCTACTCATAGAACACAGCTACTTCTTCTAGGCTTTTTCTTCTGTTGTTGGGTACATAGACTTCTTCAGCTTCATAACCCACTGGTAGTAGGAGGAAGGCTCTTTCATTGTCAGGCCTTTCCAGAAGCTTTTGTAAGAAGTTCATTGGGCTTGGTGTATGAGTCAAGGTGACCAAACCGGCTTCGTGAATAGCAGTAATTAACATACCTGCTGCTAAACCTACGGATTCATTCACATAGTAATTCTGATGCTTTTTGCCTTCTTCGTCATACTCAAATGGTCTTTTCATGACGATGATCAAGTATGGAGCAATTTCCAAAAATGGTTTATGCCAGTCAGTGGCCATAGGTTTGAGGTCATCTAACCACTCTTCACTCATGCGTTTGGTGTAGCTCTCATATTCTTCTTTTTCTGCAGCTTCTCGAATTTGTTTCTTCAGCTCAGGGTTGCTGACCACGCAGAAGGTCCAAGGTTGTTTATGAGCACCAGATGGAGCAGTAGAAGCAGATCTGATCACATTTTCGATCACTTCTTTAGGGACTGGCTGATCCGAAAATTCTCTTACAGATCGCCTAGTTTCCATCCAATCATAGAAATCGGCACTTCTTTTGATCATTTCTTCATGACTGTAGTGCTTATGGCTATAACGAATATGCTCGTGGCCTTTAATTACCTTGATTTCATCATGCATAGTATGCAAGTTAAGAATACCTCAGATTTGAGGAAGTGTCTAAATACTGTTTTAGTAAGAAAAAGTCTATCATTTGTCGCCCCAACGCTCTTTTCTCCATTCTTTCTGTTGCTCCTTATCTAAGAATGTCCACGCTAGAATCCTGCTAGACTTATTGCCTTGACTCATGCTAATAACCCTAACATCAGTAGCTTGATTATAGTCTAAGTTATCTTGAAAGGCCTTTAAATTAGATTGTTTTGAAACCAGAGTCGAATACCAGAAGCAGTTTTTAGCGAACATCTTACTCTGTCGGATCATCTCACTAACGAATCTACGTTCGCCACCTTCGCACCATAATTCCCCCCCTTTACCTCCAAAGTTTAAGACACTATCCTTGACCTCTTTCTTCTGCAAATTGCTCTGTTTTCTTAATGAGCTTTCTCTTGCCGCTTCCTTTGAAGCATGAAATGGAGGATTACAAACGGTCAGGTCGATCTTTGAATCGTGATCAATGATACCATAGAGAATATCTTTCATTAATGGCTGAAGCTTGATCTCTACCTTTCCTTTTAGTCTTTTGTTGTTTTCAACGATCTCGGTAGCTGCTTTTTTAGCTCTAGTATCAGTATCACTTCCTATAAAGTTCCAGCCATAGGTATGTGTTCCAATAATAGGGTAGATACAGTTAGCCCCAACGCCAATATCAAAACAAGTGATCTTTTCTCCATTGGGCTGTTTTCCGATATTGCTTCCTGCTAACAGATCTGCCATATAATGAATATAGTCTGCTCTTCCAGGAACTGGTGGACAAAGGAATCCTTCAGGGATCTCCCAATATTTTATATCATAATGTGCGATAAGCAGTGCCTTATTTAGGAAAAGAACAGCTTCAGGTTCTGCGAACTTTACTGTTTGTTCCCCTCTAACATTAAGCGTTAAGTATTCTTCTAATTCAGGAACCAATTTGACCAATTGGTCTAGATAGTAAGGGCCATTGTGTGGGTTTCGTGGATGAAGCCTTGTTTTTGGATTGGCTTCTGTCTTGACCTTATTTCCTTTCGACTTACTATTTTTAAAGCTTTTTTTCCTTTGTTCAGACATATTACTCTTGGATTATTCTGAGATAAAGCTGTTCAACTTTTTCCCTTGCCCATGGTGTTCTTCTCAAGAATTTTAAACTCGATTTGATGCTCGGGTCGCTTTTAAAGCAATTGATATTGACTTCTTGAGCCATTCTTTTCCAGCCACAGGTTTTTACTAGGTGATCTAATATATCGGCTAATTTGACCCCATGTAAAGGGTTGTTTTGTTGGTCGCCTGAGCTGTCTTTTTGAGGCATTGAACAAAGGTATGAGTTATTGTTGTTTCCAAGCCAAAGCGGAACAATTTCCTTGTTAGTCTATTCAACTATGATTCTTAAAATTTTCTCTAAGGGTAAGAATTGATATGATCTACTCCTATATTGCTGTCATAAATAATGATAGAAATGAAAACTAATCGAATTCAATTCCTCTTCACTTTTCTTTTTATGGTCATCGTTTCAGTTGGACTGCAAGCGCAAAGTGATTATAAAGTCAGCTATAAATTTGATATCCAATCTGAGGACGCTATGGCAGCAGCTATGATGGGAGATGCTTCAATGATATTAATGTTCAAAGGCGATAAGGCCCGCGTTGTGATGGATATGGGAGTAATGTCAACGACAGTAATTACTCACGACAAATCTCAAAAAGGAGTCATGCTAATGGATATGAGTATGATGGGAGCTAAAATGGGGGTAGAGATCGCACCTGAGAATTATAGCGAACTGCAGGCGCAAACAGATATCAAGCCCGAGATCAGAGAAACAGGAAAAACTAAAAAGATTCTTGAATATAACTGCAAGCAAGCTTTTGTAAAAACCCAAGGTGTGGAGATCGAGATCTGGTATACACCTGAGATCGTACCAACCAATACAGCTACTCAATATACTTATGAGGGTATTAAAGGATTGCCTTTAGAAATTCATAGTAATGAGCAAGGAGTTCAAATGGTAATAACGGCTGAGGAAGTTTTAACCGACCCTATCGCTATTGCAGAATTTGAATTGAAAATACCTGAAGGTTATGAAAAGATGTCTTGGGCTCAAATGCAACAAATGGGCGGTCTAGGAGGGAACTAGGGCCAATAAAAAAGTAACCCCAGCTATTGCTAGCTAGGGCACGATTTGGATGTATTTCCCGCTAAGCGAGATATAAGTAGGACGATAGCGTTCTACTTATGTTTCTTTTAGACCTGGATTATCTCAAACTTTTTTCCTCAGCTGATTCCAGATGATCAATAGAAACATTGCTCCACACACTCCCCAGGCCAAATATAGGTTGACATAAGACAAAGGTATAGTGGTAAGTATCACTACCGCAGCTACAGCCCAGATCAAATCAGCTTTTGCAGATCTACGCTTTAAGGATATTTCTGAAATGGCTTCCTTATCATCGCTTAAAATGAATTTGAACTTATGATAATCATAGGCCAGTAACCAAGAATTCAGTAAAAGGAAGAAAGCATTCACAAAGGATGTTCCTCGCCATTCCATAGACACGGTTACCATCAAAATATTCAGGATGATAGGGAAGGTCAGCACCGCCCCCAAAGTGGCAAAACGCTGAGTGATCAGCAATAGTCCTGCAATAACTTGGCTTAAAGCTATAAACCGAGCATACATGCCCAATCCATAGGGCGTTAATTCGTCTTCTAGCCAGACCGGACCAATAATTCCTGGAAAGCTGTGCTCAAAGTACAGCTTCGACATTCCTGCTCCTAGAAAGATAAATCCTAAAAAGAGCCTGATCATGACGACCAGTTTATGTTGATGTTTGAGGAATAGCGCTTTCATGATCAATAGACTCGTTTTCTAGAAACGTCAATCGCACCTATCACTCCAATGATCATCGCCAATCCTAAGCTCAGGTAAATAGGCTGAAGGTTCTCAAGCAATTGTGAACGATCTCCAGTAGCTGGTCCTAAGGCAAGAATATGAAAACCATAGGGGTGATACTGAGCATATTCCCATCCTTGAACTAAGATCATAAATGAGATAAGTCCAGCGATACCAATTCCAAGTGGAAGTATGATGTTCTTTGTTCTTTGGCTGATGTAGAAATGGATCATAGCGAATCCTAATACGCCCAAATAGAGTTTGAAACACCTGCCAAATAAGAAGAGAATATCAAAGGGTTCACCAAAGCCTAGGTCAGGGTTGGCTAGATCTACGATCAAGCCAACTGCATAAACCAAAACTCCATAGATCATCAAACTGATGAAGAGCATCAAGCTGAATACTTTTACTTTCGATAAGTAGACACTAAACCTAGATAGGGGTTGTGTGTAAATCAGTTTCCATGTATTCGAAGACGATTCTATGTTATTGACAAATAGTGCGACCACATAGACAAAGAAAGGAAATAAGAAGCTTGATGGTCCTGAACTATTTTGAAGAAGGTTTTCCCATGCTGTTCCACCTCTTCCTAAGATCTCTTCACCTTTATTGAGAAATATCACCAAATTTATAGTGGGCACAAATGCGGGTGCCAATAAGACAAACCAAAAAAGGAATGTATTTCTGTACTTATAGATCTCGGCACTTAGTCCCTGTTTTATGGAAAGGATATAATTCATTGGTCTAGTTTTTTAGTCAGGTTCAAGAAGATCGATTCTAGGTTTTCAGCAGAAGTCCTAATTCCATAAATATCTATACCGGCATTAACCATTGCTTGATTGATCTTAGGGATCTCATTTTTATCATTGATCGGTAATTGAACCGAGTGCCCATTTTGCTCGGATATTGTATAACTGAGTTTGGAGAGTATCTCTGCAGCTTTGTCTGTTTGGTTCAACTCTATGGTTAATTCTAGCAGATCTCCATTCTGTTGAAGCCCATCTAGTTTACCCTGATATAGTATTTTACCTTGGTCGATGATGGCGACATCCGTTGCTAGTTTTTCGATTTCAGAGAGGATATGACTTGACAGGAAGATAGTCTTCCCGTGCTCCTCATTTAATCTGATGATCAGCTCACGCATTTCAATAATGCCACTGGGATCGAGTCCATTGGTGGGTTCATCTAGGATGAGGAGATCAGGATCAGTTAACAAAGCCGAAGCTAGTCCAAGACGCTGACACATTCCTAATGAATAGTTTTTTGCTTTTTTATCAGCATTATCGACCAAGCGCACGATCTTCAATACCTCGTCAATCCTGTGCTTAGGTACATTCACCATCTTACGAATCACCTCGAGATTTTGCCTTCCGGTTAAGTGTTTATAGATCGAAGGATTCTCGATCAGTGCACCTGTTCTTTTCAATATCTCTGTACGGTTAGCAGTATGATCTTGCCCAAATAGTTTTACCGAGCCGGCTGGAGCATGGAAAAGATCGAGAAGTATTCTGATCGTTGTGGTCTTGCCAGCACCGTTTGGTCCTAGAAAGCCAAATATGCTTCCTTCTGGTACCTTCAGGCCTACTTGGTCTAAGGCTTTGAAATCCTTGAAATAAAAGTCCAAGGCTTGGGTTTCAATGATATGCGATTTCATAAAAAAGTGTTATGATTCAATAAATGGACGATGGATTTGTTGGGTTAGGTAACGTGTAGCTTGATTATTTTTAAAATGATGAAAAAAGTATTTCAAAGAGCCACAACCTTTTCTATTAAACTGATGTTATGCAGAGATGGAAGGATCAAAAGCAAAGAAAACCACCAAAAAGTCACCTGAAGACAAGATCAAAGAGGCATACATCGAGTATGTTTTAGAACATGGGAAGGCTCCTGCCTCCATATTTAAGTTCATTCGTGAGTTGAAACTCAAAGAAGAAGATTTCTATGATAATTTCATTTCATTCGAAAATATTGAGAAAGAGATCTGGTTGGGTCTATTTAACAATGCCATGGAAGCCATCAGAGCAGATGATGTCTATGATGAGTATAGTGTAAGGGAGAAAATGCTGGCATTTTTATTCACTTATGTTGAACAGTT
>CBFIDS010000093.1:0-2628 GCA_965661435.1 Roseivirga sp. | reverse complement strand
CGGTCCAAGAACTGCTGATATGATCGCTGAAGCTGTCGTAGCTATGGAGTATAGAGCAAGCGCAGAAGATATTTCTCGTATGTCACATGCTCACCCTACCTACACAGAAGCATTTAAAGAAGCCTGTTTAGCGGCTACAGACAACCGAGCGCTTCATATATAGTTTTATCCTAAAAGTTATCAATCTAAGGAGGAAGCAGTAGTAATTGCTTCCTCTTTTATTTTAATGAGCTATAAAGAAAGCACGGTACAGGAAATGAATTAACGTTAGGATTTTAATTTAGGTGAGCTTTTATTCATCTACGGGAATCAGTCCCAATTTGGGATTAAATAGCACAATCACCTAAATCTGCACAATAAGTAAAATACTTACATAAATCAGTGATTTACTCTCGATATTTACACCATAATTAATTAATAGCTAGACTGTTACAGTCAAAAAGGGCCAGGGTTTTCTATTGCCTTTTTAGAGACTAAAAAAATGTACATTTAGAATATGTAATAGGTATGGTTTTAGAGTAGTTAGCGTGTAAAGATTAGGGAATAGAAAAATAATGAAAAAGTCGGCTTACCCATTTTTGGCCCTGTTGGCAGTAGTCATTTCTTGCAATGACGCACCAGAGATCAACCCAGATGTAAGATTGCACATCTCCAATGATGATGCATCGTTAAGCACAAGGGTGAATATGGTCAATCAAAGGATCAACATGGTCAATAATTCACAGGGAGGAACTAGAGGAGAAGCCGCAAATAACTCTGTTGACTTCATTGCTCCTGAATTTGAATTAATGGCTGAGATCGAATCACCTAACATCAATGGAGAAGTATTATCTGCTACTCATGTGGCTATCGAAGGTAATTATGCTTTTGTATCCTATCATATAGCAGAAGATCCTTACGGTGGTGGTTTTGATGTAATAGATCTTTCAAATCCTTCTAACATTAGAATTACGAGCCAAGCTTTATACACAGATTCAGACTTCAACGCCCTTACTGTTGATAATGAAGAAACCTTGAGTGAAGGTGTTCAGAGAGTTTATCTGGCTGGGGCCAACGGTAAAGGTGCTCTAGTAGAGAAGATCGATATACAGGACGGAATGATCATCGCTAACAATGACAGTCTACCACTTCAAGGATTCAATGCAAATGGAATAGTAAGAACTAAGCATATGCTATATGTTACGGTTGGAGGTAGAGATGGAACTGGTGGTCTTAGAGCCGTAGATATGAGAAGTGGTCCTAAGTTCTTCACCATAAATGAGCAAGAAAACTTTTCAGATGCTAAAGATGTGGCTGTTGAAGGACCGGACATCAATGATGATATGGTAGTGCTTCGTGGAGGAAGCTCAGCAGGAATTTATACCTATGAGGTAGATGCCAACGGAATTGAATCAAAAAGAAGATATAATATAGATCCCATTGACATCCTTGATGGAAAGAATACTATTCTGATCGATGGAGATTATGTATATACAGCGCTGAGTGACCAAGGAATAAAAATCTATGATAATGACGATCTAGATGATGGGCCAGCATTTCACATCACAAGTGAACAAATGGGAGGCGGATTGTCTAATGCGGTTGCTGTTGATGAAAACCATGTTTATGTGGCTAATGGCTTAACCGGCTTATAAATAGGTGATAAGCCCAGCCGAAATAACTTTGAAATTTCTGGAGTGCTCAACCTAGAGGGTTCAGCCAACTACGTTGTTGCCAAGAATGACTATATCTTAGTTGCCAATGGCATTGGTGGAACTAAGATTCTCAAGAGAGCTGCCAGTGAAGCTGTCTTAGATCTTGAGGACAGAGACATTATCTATCAGTCATTCAGCTTAAGGAATGATAGTGAGTACCGTGGAGGAAACTACGATGAAAATGATGCAGATGACATAGCCAACCCAAGCAAGGCCAAAAAGAATCAAATTCAGATTCCCATTAATGACCTTAGGTCACTAACATCTGTCAAATTTGAGTACGGATCAGATGAAGACTACATTTATAAAATCTACTTAGGTAATTCGGAAGGTCAGTATGATGAACTATTGTTAGAAACTAGTTCTAAGAAAAAGGATGGATGGAAAGAAGCGAGTATCGATTTAGATAAGAGCGGATATTCACATCTTATACTATCAGCCATTCCAGACGGAAGGAAAAAAGGAAGAGCTTATTTTAGAAACTTAGAAATCAAAGGAATCAAGTAAAAAGAGCCGCTTTAAGCGGCTCTTTTTACTTATTTACTAACTCGTTTGCCTGACATTGGAAATGCATCTTGTCCTAAAAAGACTGAGCCTACCATGTTATCTCCATCGAACTGACATTCAATTTCTGCTACAGTACCCATCACTTCCATTCTTCCTGTAAGGTTAGAATCCTGTACTGAGACTCCCGTCATTTCTATGGTGCCAAACTGATCAGTTTCTAAAGAGGCCGTATAGGCTCCAGGACTCCCATTAATACTCAAAGTGCCACTACTTCCTCCATCAGGAGTGTCAACTAGGTATTCCCAAACTCCTGTAGGATCATAAACTTTTGGCTGATTTTTAGTCTTAGCAGAAGAGTTAGTTGCGGTTCCGCTTGCTGCACAACCTACTGTAAAGACTGCAATTACTAAAAAAGTAAAAACAACTT
>CBFIDS010000092.1:0-34585 GCA_965661435.1 Roseivirga sp. | reverse complement strand
TGGATTAGCTTGAAGTAGCCTCAAGACTTCCTGCACTGCTCTTTCCAACTGAGGATCTCTTCCTTCTGATAAGGCCTTAGCATCTTGTCTCACTGCAATATCCGCTGGTACGCCTTTGTTCTCTGCTACAAATTCATTGTTGATAGGATCGAAAACTGCATTATCTGGCGCAGTTAGAGAACCTCCATCTACCAAAGCATAGTGAATAGAAGATTTAACTAATCCGCCCCAAGTTCTCGCACCAACCAAAGGACCCGCTTTTTGCTGTCTAAATACCCAGGGGAAAAAGTCGCCACCAGAACCTGCCAATTCATTCACCAATAAGGCTTTTGGTCCCAGTATACCTGCTGGCAAACGGAATGGCTTACCATTCGGCACCTCATTGGTCAAGCCAGCTCTTAAGGAACGGGTCATCAGGTCTACCATATAGTCATCTAAGAGACCTCCGCCATTGAATCTCTCATCGATCACAGCACCTTCTTTATTCTGTTGGGCAAAGAAGTAACGGTTAAAGTTTACATAGCCAGGCCCTCCAGTATTGGGTACCCAGATATACGCGAGTTTACCATCGGAAAGCTCATCGACCATTCTTCGGTTATCTTCCACCCAAGCCCTTTGTCTCAAGGTATTTTCTGAACGAATTGGCTCAACGATCTCTGTCCAAGAACCCTCGAAAGTAGGTTCGTCATTCACATGAATGATGGTTTGCTGACCTGAAGTTCCATCGAGTAGCATATGCGGATCCATGGCCGAAGTCAGTTCGGTTCCATTTACACCTACCAAATAATATCCTTCTTCCACCTTGATATTCGGTCTATCTAGTGGGCTTGTTAAACCAGGATTCCAGCTTTCAGTCGTGTAGATTCGAGTGATCTGCCATCTATTCTTATTCAAGATCAAGTCAGCTCCTAGAAGTCCCATGGTAGATCTTTCCACACTAGGGTAGTCTCCACCACCCACAAAACTATGTCCTACAGATAATTCACCATTCAGCTGGTCTAAAATGTAGTTTAAGTCTGCTCTATGCTTTACAAAAGGAATAAGCGGAGAGTAGCGATCATAAACTGCCTGCCAGTCTCTTCCGTGCATATTTGGATCGTAGAAGTAGTCTTGTTCATATCTCCATGCTTCATTGAAGATCTGATTCCACTCTTTGCTTCTGTCAACTTTCATTTGAAGGTTGATGGATACGCTTTTGCCACCTTTTCCGCTAGGTCCAGCTGTGTTGCTTACCATCCATCTTGGGCCCGTTCTGACGAGCATTTTCTTTCCGTCCGCTGATAAAGAAAACTGACTAACTCCAGTCAAATACTCATCGGCCTCTCTTTTATCCAGTGAGAATTTATGGATGGTCTGAGAGAATGAACCTGCCGGTCTTTCTGCAATAAATACTGAACCGGCCGGACCAGGAGCCGTGGTTGTAAAGTTTCTTGTACCCAAAGGAAGTGCGATGGTTCTCCTTTCGATATCGTCATAATCGATTTGAATACCTGTAGGCTTTTCTTCTTCCTTGCTTTCCTCTTTTTCTTCCTCTTCAGCAGGTTCATCTTCTTTCACTTCCTCTTCATCACTTCTAGGAATGAAAGGAGAATCAACACCTTCTTGTAAAACGGTGACATAAGCAGCGTAGCTTGGATCTGCTGTGATAGAACTGGTATTAGCCCATCCTGAACCAAGTGCGACATCGGTACTGGCTAGGAAATAAAAGTGCTTTTTATCATTATCCCATGTAGGAGCGAAGGCATCGGCAAAGTCATTGGTGAGTTGATTGAGGCTGTTGTCTTCAGAATTCCAGATCATGATCCTTCTGAAATTGTTTTCACCTGCTGTTGAATAAGCGAGCTGCTTAGAGTCAGGCGACCAGCTGAGACCTGTTCTACCGCGGTCGAGGTTGTTACCTCCAATAGCTACCGTTTGAATATCTCCATTTTCAACATTCAAGACCCTCACACGAACGTCATCATCTGTAAAGGCTATGTATTGACCATCGGGTGACCAAGTAGGCTCCCAAGCGAGTTTTGATTCACCAATGCTAAAGCTTGTGGCTTCAGAAAGGCCATCTTGATCGGTGAAGTAAATTCTGTATCCATCTCCAGACATATCGGAGAACCAGGCTATTCGATCACCTTTAGGCGACCACAAGGGTCTTCTATCTGCTGCGTCAGATGAATTGGTCATATTTCTGGCATCACCATATTCTACCGGAACGGTGAAGATCTCACCACGGGATTGCATGACTACGCGTTTTCCTGTAGCTGATAGCGATACATTGGTAGCTCTATTCGTTACATTCTCCCATTTAGTTTCTGCCCAAGGAAAATCACCAATTACGTTGATGTTCAGCTGAGTTGTGTTTCCATTTGATGGATCTACCAAGTGTAAATAACCATTTTGCTCAATGATCAATTGTCCATTGGCTGCCGTATTTAGGTACTTAACATCGGTTTCAGCGAATTTGGTGACCTGTCTTAAGTTCTTACTTCTGGTATCGTAAGCCCATACATTCATGATCCAATCTCTATCAGATAAGAAATAGATGGTATTGCCGACCCAAAGTGGTTGAATATCTATGGTTCTATCTGGGTTAGGGATCAACTCTTCGGATTGATTGCTTAGGTTCAAAATGATCAGTGGGGTGTTTTGACCACCTCTGTAGTTTCTCCATTCTACATCCCAGCGACTCATTTTATCTATAGCCATTTGTCTACCATTAGGAGCATATGAACCATCATTTCCCCATTGGTGAGAAAGCATGGTTGAGGGTCCTCCGGTAGCTGGAACTGTCCATAGTCTGTTATAACCAGAAGGAGCTGTTTCTCTAGAACTTGCATAAAGTATTTTGGAGCCATCGGGTGACCAACCTCTCACTGTTGAAGCTGAAGGGTGCCAAGTGAGACGGGTAGGAGTTCCTCCATTTTTAGATACCACGTATACAGCCGTATTGCCTGATCTGTTAGAGGAAAAAGCGATCCACTTTCCATCTGGAGAAAGATGTGGGTTGGTTTCTACAGCAGGTGTACTGGTAATTCTCTTAACATCCTGACCATTGGTATCACTGATCCAAATGTCTGATCCGTAAGTGAATACAATGTTTTCATTACTCATAGAGGGTTCTCTGAGTAGTCGAGTTCCTTGAGCATAAAAAAGGGTTGAGCTTAAAAGTAATGCTATGGCTAATAAGCTTTTTCGATAAATTGAGTTTTTCATAGTTGATGATTATAAAATATGAAAGTAATGAATTAATGAATGATTCAATAATGGGCTTTAATTGCTTCATACTGCAAACCGATGCCCTTGTTGGTCTTGTGACCAGCAAGCAGACATAAGTATACTTAAAGACTGATAATTTGTTGGTGACAACACCAATAAAGGCTAGGGCAAATAAAAAAGGCCACCCGATTGGATAGCCTTTTATATTATAATGTTATAGTTTCTTAGTTACCACCATCTCTATTGGCAGAACGTGGACTTGGCCAAGTTCTAGGCTCACCAGTTCTAGGATTCATACCTAGATCAGCTTTATCTCTTGGGAAGAACTCAGGATCTTCGCAAGCCATGTAAGTCATGATAGCAGTGAGAATCACATTATTTCTTACATCGTCCCAAACGATCTTATCATAAGTATCTCGGTTCGTATGCCAAGTATAAGTTCCGTAATCCCAGCTAAGTGAACTCAAGCTAAAGCCTGGAGCACCAGATGCTACAAAAGAAGCATAGTCGGAGCCACCACCTCCAGGAGATCCTGGGAAAGTAGTATTGATCTCGCTTTTGATCTCGCCAGGTACTGGACCTAACCAACGATTAATGAACTCATAAGCATGCAAGAATCCTTGCCCGCTGATGTTAGCTACTCTACCTGTTCCATTATCTTGATTAAATAAGGCTTGCAGTCCTTCAATGACCTCAGGATGATCCTGAACGAAAGAGCTAGAACCATTCAATCCCTGCTCTTCACTTCCCCAATGACCTACTAAAATCGTTCTTTTTGGATTAGGGTAGACTTTCTGCAAGATTCTCATCGCTTCCATCATGATAAGCGTACCAGTACCGTTGTCAGTTGCACCAGTTCCACCGTCCCATGAATCGAAGTGAGCGGAAAGCATTACATACTCATCAGCATTAGTACCAGGAATTTCAGCTATTGTATTGTATGTAGGTACAGTTCCATGGTCTACGCTTGTTACTTCTACCTTGATGGTTGGAATATCTCCGTGCTCCACCATTCTGAACAATGAACCGTAATCTTCAAGTCCTATGTCAATAGTAGGGATGGCCTGAGTTCTAGCTCCGAAGATCTTGTTCACACCAAAACCTCTAGACCAGTTTGAGATCAAGATACCAGCAGCACCATTTTCTTCAAGTACGCCAGGTAACTCACGGCTATTATATCCAGTAGCTCTTAGTCTTTGACCCCATTCGATTCTGGCATCGCGAGATTCAGCTCTATAGTTCTCCATAGACTCTTCAGTAGCCCATTTTTCCCAGTTGTCGCTGTCTCTTCCAGTTGGCTGAGCCATATCGATCATGACAAATTTACCATCGATGGTTCCTAGCCATTCTTTGAATTCTGCTTCTGATGAAACATTAGGAATTAGAGTGACCTCAGCTTCGACTATACCGTCAGAAGGAGGAGACCATGCCAATTGCATAGCTTCTAATGTTTTAACTCTTGGAGAGATCAAGTCAACGTGCGTAATGCCACGTTCCCAGCCTTTCCATTGACCCCATTGTTCATTGCGGGCTTCAATTCCCCATCCTGCATATCTATCGACAGCCCAATCATGAGCATTCTGCATTTGTGGAGTACCCACTAAACGTGGTCCATTCTTGTCTAAAAGTTCGTAAGCCAATTCTTTCAACATAGAGTTGCCATTGGCTTCTTCAATGATCTTTTCCACTACATCTTGGGCACTGGCAATACCAATACTCAAAATTAAGGTTAGCGCTATTAGTAAATTTTTCCTCATTCTTGTGATTTTTAAAATTTGAATTTAGTGAAGTGGATTTGTAAAAAAGTACCGTAGAAATAAAAAATTATTGATGCTTTTCGAATTTATCTAACATTCGATTTGTGGTTTGTTGAAGTTTCTTTTTAAAATACCCAGACCAGCCTAATACCGCTCCGCTGAAACCTAAGGCTTGTCTTGCCCATCGGTGAAGGTCAAAATGATCTGTCTGTTTGATAATTAAGCCATCTTTGAATTCGAATTTGGCGTGGATCTTATTATGAACATGTCGACCGGTCTTAGTAAAGGTATATTCTGCTTGAACAAAAGCAGAGTGATCGGTGACCTGAGAGCATTTGGCTTTAAATCCATTATCATGCTTACCATCTTGGCTTTTACATAGCATGCGCCACATGTTTTTTGCTCTTTCTCCATGAAGCCGACCGAATGCAGGGTCTTCAAAAGTAACATCATCATGGTAACAAGAAACCATGGTCTCAGCGTCAAGATTGTCTAGGGCATTGTAGAACTTTTCAATAATTTCTTTCATGGATCAAGCGTCTTGTACAAAGAATATAGCGTTGTTATTAAGGTCATGAAAACCGAACTCATGTGTTCCCCAAGGAGTATTTCTTCTTAGTTTCTCAGGTTGAATGGTACCTCTCTCTACAAACTCTTCAAACCAAGGCTCAATTTCACTTACAAAGATCTTGATCACAGAACCGCCCAGTAAGGGGTCATCAGCTGTATTGGCATGCCATTGTAAATGGATACAAAGTTGATCTCGGACCATTCCTGCATACATATCATCACCAAAAGCATAGGTGAATCCTAGATGTTGTTCATACCAAAAAAGATCTCTTTTAATGTCGGTGGTTGGAAGGACAGGTTCAATGCCTCTAATGCTAGGGTTGTTGCTCATTTGACCAGAGTTTTTCTAAAGTACTGATTTTCAAGAGAAATTCTGATTTGTGATATGGAAGTTATATTCCCAATTATGGATATGCACAACTAACAAGGTGAGTTTTAACTGAAGATTTAAATCTTGTAGCTCGATTCTTACAAATTATTACTTTTGATAATGGCAATGAAAGAATGCCCATCATGTGCTATGGAGATAGATAGTTCTGAAAAGGTCTGTCCGATCTGTCAGTACGAGTTTCCTCGGCAAGCCTCTCGGAATATATGGATAGCAGTGGCGCTTATCTTATTATTCCTTCTCCTTATTCTAATTTGATTCTAGGACGAAATGAGATAGAAAAGAAAGTTTTACTCGTCCCTCAGCACAAAAGAGGAGATACCTGAACCGGGTTCTTTCACATTAGGATGCACAATTCCTTCGGGGCCTTGGTAGAAATTAGTATGAAATGAGTCTCCATAAACACGAATATAGATCGTTTCTCCAGTTTCGAATCCCATATCTGCCAAACGTTCCTTAGAGAAATTGACAATATTACCGGTCGTGCCTTCTGAGAAGCTTAGAGGGCCTATCACTCCCTGGTTGTTGGAGTTTGATACGTCTACATCGTCTGCGAAGAAAAAAGTAACGTAAACTGGACTAGTACCTGTGCCAATCGGAGCTGTAACTACTCGAGTTTCTATGTCTCCATTATTCAATCTGGCTAGTAGCTCGTAAATGGCAGTTTCAGATTTTTGACCGAGTGAAATATCAATGAGTTGAGTTCCGAATTCTCTGAATCCTTTATCATGCTCAACAGGCTTGAAGAATGTACCATACCCTTCTTTTTCAAATTTCAGGTCATAATTCCCAAAGGGAACGCTCGGAAAGTTATAGATCCCATTAATATCTGTTACCGTTGCTAAGGTTGTACCTTCAATACTAACAGTCATGCCATTTTTCAGATCTGCCAGACCTTTTGCTGTGAATAGGCTTACGCTACCAGAGATTGGACCACTAGTTTCTGTTTCTAAAGGTCCTTGAGGTTCGTCAGTACCACAGGCAAAAACGAAAAGACTCAGTAATAAAATAAGAAGTGAGTTCTTCTGCTTATTCATAGACTCGATTAACTTGATTTTTGATCACTTAGTTCAGCTTTCTTTTTAGAGGTGAACTGGTCGAGTAAAATAAGGCCAGTTCCAACCATTACTGAAACGTCTGCCGCATTGAATATGCCTGTATGTGCGAATTGCAGGTCAATAAATATCATATCGGTTACTTCTCCATATAAGATCCTATCGTATAAATTGCCAATTCCTCCACCGACTATGAAGGACAATGCCCAAATATTGATCTGATTTAAATCTTTAGTCCTGATCAGATAAACAAACACTCCGATCATTACAATTGAAGGTAATACTAATAAGAGTATAGTCCTCAAGGCAGGAGACAGACTCGATCCCATGCCAAGAAAAGCACCTTGGTTCTCTACTTTGGTCAAGACCAGATAATCTCCAATGACTTCGATAGTTTCTCGATACTCTAAATTCTTTCTGGCGAGATCTTTAGTGATCTGATCGCAACCGATGTTCGCAAAAATGATGATCAGTATTAAAGCGATTCTTGGGATCTTCTTCATCAATTCTTCAAATTTCATCCAAAACTAATTAAAAGACTCAAAGCATAAAGCAGCTTTACGATTTGATGAAGAAAGAAGTGCCATTTTCATGGCTTTTGAAGTCTAATTTTCCTCCGTGTAGTTGTATGATCTGCTTAGCAAGACTCAAACCAATTCCTGAGCCCTCTTCTTTGGTCGTGTAAAACGGAATAAAGATTTGTTCTTGAATGGATTCATGAATATGATCGCCAATCAAGGCTACTTTGGTTTGAGACCTTCAGTTGATTTGGAAGAAGGTTATCCAGGCGAAGCATGGATCAAAGGAGTTACTAGTGCCATCAATAAGCTTGTCGATGAAGGCAAGGTAGATAATGACAAGGTAGGATTGCATGGAACCAGCTATGGTGGGTATGCGGCTTCTTTGATCATTACCCAAACAGATAGATTCGCTGCGGCTATCAATATTTCTGGTAAGGTGAATATCATCAGTTTCTTAGGAGACAGTCCTAAGATCGGAACGCGTAACTATGCCGCTGCTGAAGTAGGTCAGGATAGTATAGGAGGATCTTTCTGGGATGAACCACTGAAGTATTTCCAAACAACGGCTGTACTTTTTGCAGATAGGATCAAAACCCCGCACTTACTACTCATCGGAGAAGGCGACTGGAATGTACCAGGTACCAACACTAGGGAACTCTATTATGCTATGCGCAGGTTAGGCAAAGACGTGACTTGGGTCAACTATATGCGTGGTGGACACGGAGCAGGTTGGGCGAGTGTAGAGAGTGATTATTACGATCAGTGGGAGCGAATGCTGAACTTCTATGACCAGCATTTCTTTCCTAAAGAAAAAGAAGACGGGAATACTGAAGAGAGTCAGAAAAACTAAATCGACTTAATCCTTTTTATCGATTTCATTCTGAATCTGTTCAATTAAGTCATTGACTCCAGGTTGAAGGTTACTCTGATAGTGAAATAGGAGCATAACCCTAAGTCGGTTGACATATGTCTTCAAAAAGTATTTGAAGGCCTGATCTGATTTTAACTCCTCAAAGTTGAGAGGAGTAAGTGTTGGATTGTAATCAGGGGCATTTAAATCGAAGACGTATCCTGCTTCAAATCTATTGCAAAATATTTCTCTAGTGGCTCGTTCGAATTCTTCTAATTGAACGGTCTCATTCTCAAGGAAGAAATTATAACCTGCATCGTAATTATCTATGATCTGACTTCTCAAAGCGCTATTGGAGATCAATTCTATCCCTTTAGATTTTAAGGTTTCGAATGCACTTGTTGAATGCCTGAATTTGACAGGAGAAAATAACCGGCCCAAATAAATATCAACAGAATCGGTATAGGGTAGGTCTCTTTGAATCATATCGATCAACAATTTACCATTGTATATACTTTTATCAATGACAGTTGTATTATAGGCAATGTCGGATTGATCGGATACTAACTCAGCCAACATCGATTTTAAAAGTTCGAGTTCTTCATTCGACCTGATCCTGCTCTCATTCCAGTTATTAATCTGAAGGGCAATGAGAATGCCTGCTACAACGAGTATGATCTCGCCAAAAGCATATTTAAAATAGCTTCCTGTTTTGTTCGGATTTCTAACAGATTTAAAAAGTCTTATCATTTAGGTTGAATTGTATAGCTCAATATAATCAATGCGGGTGAATCCGCATATCGTTCATTATGGCTTTCAAGACTTTAATCCCCTTTTCCATACCCAAGAAAACAGCTTCAGACTCATATTTGCCTGATAGAATGATAGATAGTTTATGAATCAGTCAATGCTATCTATGGATAGTCAGGCGGCTCCCGACTCGAAACGCATGGCTCATAACTCGCAACTTTTTATTAACTTCTTGAGCCAAAAAAACCAAAACCATGAATAGAAGATCCTGGCTAAAACGAGGTTCCGCTTTAGGAGCCATGTCATTGATTGCTGCACCTGCACTCGCCACCAGTTTAACCCGCGAAGAAAAAATAGCCTATAACCCTAGGCCCTTTGCCAAACCAGCCACCTTGCATTTTAATGAGAATCCATTTGGTCCCTCTAAAAAGGTAAGAGAAGCTATGCACCAAAACTTCGACTTAGGTTGTAGGTATCCAAGTCAGGTCTTAGATGACTTGGCGTCCAAGATCGCGACCAAAGAAGGAGTTACGCCTGACCATATTGTTATAGGAGCAGGTTCTACTGAAGGACTCAAAATTACCGGGCTCACTTATGCCAACAATGGTGGAGAGATCATAGCAGCCAGGCCTACTTTTTTGGCCATGCTCATGTATGCAGAACAATGGGGTGGAAAGATCAATTGGGTTGACCTGGACAAAGACATGCGCCTGGATGTGGATGAGATGGAAAAACGGATCTCTTCCAAAACTGAGCTCATTTTCTTATGCAATCCGAATAACCCAACTTCTACATTATTGCCTAAAGATCAATTGGTCGATTTCGTAGAAACAGCGTCTGAAAAGACCTTTGTATTCTCTGATGAAGCCTATTATGACTTTATCGAAGAGCCTAATTACCCTTCAATGGTTGACAAGGTGAAGCAGGGAAAGGATGTCATTGTATCCAAAACCTTTTCAAAGGTCTATGGCTTGGCAGGTTTACGAATAGGTTATTTGGTGGCCAAACCCTCTACAGCGAGAAGATTGCGTCAGAATATGGTGGCTAATACAAATATGATGGCGATCACTGGAGCCAATGCTGCCATGGAAGACAAAGAATTCTATGATTTCAGCATAGCCAAGAACAAAGAGGCCAAGTCAATGATGCGGATGACCATGGATGATCTTGGATTGAAATATGCCGACTCACATACCAACTTCTTATTCTTCGAAACTGGAATGGACATTGAGCGATTCAACAGAATGATGCTGGATGAGGGTGTGCAAGTAGGTCGCCCTTTTCCTCCTTATCGCAATTGGTGTAGAGTCAGCACAGGCTTGATCGAAGAAGTGGAAATGTTCAATGCAGCCTTAAGAAAGATAGTTGGGTAGATAAAGGAAAAAGCCCTTAGCTTGGAGCAAAGAGCTTTTCAATTAACCTTCTTTAATCCATTAAAACTTAGTTACACCAGGAGTAGGGATAGGGTACATGCCATTTGCATCAGGCATTGATGGCGGGTTGTCCTTCCATGTTAGTTCATCCGGCATGATCTGCATGTCTGCGTTCAATGCCTGATCCCAAGTGATGACTTGCCCAGAATAGGTTGCCATTCTACCCATTATGGCTGTAAGCGTACTTTTCGCTCCATACTCACCGTTGGAAATCACTTCTCCATTTCGGATAGCTGCAAAAAGCTTATCATGCTCTACCTGATATGGATTAGGATTATCGCCATCGTACTTATAATTCACTTTACCGTCAAGGTCGGTCAATTCTCCCGGACCAGTATTAATGGAGCCTTTTGTTCCATGAAGTACCTCGTTCACTCTAGACATGGTTCCTCTTTGGTGTCTACACTGACTTGAGATCACTGCACCATTTCCATAGGTAAACTCTACAAAATGATGATCGAAGATCTCACCATGTTCTTTTCCGTTTCTTACTTGTCTGCCTCCCATACCTTGAGCAGAAGTGGGGTAGTCGCCTATGAACCAATTGGCGACATCGATATTATGGATATGCTGCTCTAAAATATGATCTCCACAAAGCCAGTTGAAGTAATACCAGTTTCTCATCTGATACTCCAACTCCGATTGACCAGCTTGTCTTTCTCTTACCCAAACACCGCCACTGTTCCAGTAGACCTGACCAGAAGTGATCCTACCGATCTCTCCTTTTTTTACACGGTCTAACAGCTTAATGTATTTGTCTTCATAATGTCTTTGCAAGCCAACAACCACATTAAGTTTCTTTTCCTTAGCAATTTTAGCTGACTTCAATACTTTTCGAACTCCATATGAATCGGTGGCTACAGGTTTCTCCATAAACACATGTTTATCATTGGAGATGGCGTATTCAAAGTGGGTAGGTCGAAACCCGGGAGGGGTGGCAAGAATTACAACATCTGCTTGATCTATGGCTTTTCGGAAAGCATCTAATCCTACAAACCGATTCTTTTCTGGCACATTGATCTCTTTTTCTCCATCAAAATGTTCAGAAATAGCGTTTAAACTTCCGTTCAATCTGTCCTCAAACGCATCAGCCATAGCCACTAGCTCGACATCGGCATCGGCTGTTAAGGCTTGAACAGCGGCACCAGTACCTCGTCCACCACAACCAACGAGTGCTAGTTTTAGTTTTTGAGCGCCTGAGCTAAATGCTTTGCCTTGTAATCCGGCTGGTAAAATCATGATTCCACTGGTGGTCAAAGCAGCGGTTTTGCAAAAGTCTCTTCTGGTTTTATTTTTCATGGTAAGGTTGGTTTGATCATTCATATCCCCAATACTGTTTCTGTTCTTCCTCGGTTGGGGTTTCTAAGGGTCGAACTATTCTAAATCCTACAAAAGGGGCATCGGTATGCCACCAAAGGCTCTTCGGAATTTGTGGGTCGCGCTTTTTCCAAGATTTATCGGAGGGTCTTCGGGCAGAACTTCTAAGATCTTCAGCACTATCTTGCCAAGAACCACCTCTTATAACTCTGGGATAGGTTTTGGTGGGAACTACCCACGGATCGTTAGAATTACTATGGTCATATTCTTCTTTGTATGCATCTAACGTCCATTCGGCAATATTGCCGTGCATATCATGTAATCCTAAAGGATTGGTTTTTTTCATTCCTACTTGATGGTAGGCTTCATCACTATTGGATCGAGACCAAGCATAGTCATCTATGTTTTCTGATGGATCGAACGAATAAGCTGTGTTTGTGCCAGCTCTGGTGGCATATTCCCATTCTGCCTCGGTAGGTAATCTATAGAAATTGCCAGTCATGGCAGACAACCATTCGCAGAATTTGGAGGCTGCTAATTGGGTCATCCCTATTGCTGGGTATCCGTCAGTTCCCATGCCAAAGCTCATGTCAACGTAAGGTGTTGTAGCTCTTGAGATAGCGTCAACTTTGATACTTACCTCATCGCCTTCGGTTTTTGCTGGTTGTTGCTCATTCAATGTACCTTCTCTATACAGATTGTATAGTTGCCAAGTAGTCTCATGCTTAGCCATCCAAAATGAAGAGATCTTCACTTGATGAATAGGTTGTTCATCCGGCTTATTGAGACTTCCCATCATAAACGGTCCTCCTTCAATAGCCACCATAGCAACGCTTAATTCTGTTCCGGGTATGCTTTGATCATAATCTGAAAAGGCGCTCTTAGTGCGGCTTGAAATGCCTGATGACAACAGGATAAGAATGAATAGAAGGCATTGCTTCATAAGTCGAAAAAGTTCTTTATTGATTTACTCCTCAAAATAGTAAAAAAGTATCAAGCGAAGGTTATTTTATAAGATGAAGGTTAATTCAAGCTCCTTGTCAATTCCATTGATTTGGTTATTTTAAATTATTCAAACCATAAGCCTTAATTTTTTCGTTTATTGACAAAGTCTATAATCATGAAATATACTGCTATGATCTATTCTATTTTATTATTCTTATTTACAGCCTGTTCTGAGCCAAGTTTACCTGAGGCGAAAGTCAATGATACAACTGAAGCTGCTGAGATAGAGGTTGTTTTGGTCAATTCTGAATTGAGTAATCCTTGGGGGATGACCTTCTTGCCTGATGGTAAGATGTTGGTCACCGAAAAGGAGGGAAGGATAGTGTTGCTTGAGAATGGTGATATCATCAATAACGATGTAGCAGGAGGTCCCGAAAGCACTACTCGAGGTCAAGGAGGATTATTAGATATAGAGCTTCATCCTAATTTCGAATCGAATCGATGGATCTATTTCACTTTTGCCAGTGATGAAGGAGAAGGGAGTGGAGCGATGACAGCACTCAGTCGAGCCCAATGGACTGGATCAGCTTTCGAGAACCATGAGATGCTTTATAAGGGTTCTCCTAATACTAGAGCAGGTCAGCATTTTGGAAGTAGAATTGCCTTTGACGCTGATAATCATGTATACTTTTCAATTGGTGATAGAGGAAACAGAGACAACAACCCGCAAGATATTACAAGAGACGGAGGTAAAGTTTACCGCTTGAACGATGATGGTAGCATACCTTCAGACAATCCATTTGTCAATGAGGCTGGAGCTAAACAAGCTATTTATTCCTATGGTCATAGAAACCCACAGGGTTTGGCAACACATCCAGTAACAGGTCAGATATGGGAACATGAGCATGGCCCGCAAGGTGGCGATGAAGTGAATATCATACAGTCAGGTGCGAATTATGGCTGGCCTGTGATCACTTATGGAGTTAATTATGGCGGAGCTCCTATTACAGATGAAAGAAGCCGCGTGGGAATGGAAGATCCTGTCAATTATTGGGTGCCATCAATCGCTCCATGTGGAATGGCATTCGTTCAAAATTCTGTTTATGAAGGCTGGGAGAATAATTTAATAGTGGGTTCTCTGAAATTCAGCTATTTGGTTAGACTCGTTATTGAGAATAATAAAGTAGTGAGTGAAGAGAGGATCGCAGAAGGAATAGGCCGAGTCAGAAATGTGGAAATGGGCAATGATGGTTATCTCTATGTTGGAGTAGAAGTTGGTGGTCTTTATAGACTCGAAATGAGTGAGTAAATCACAGCAAATAAATTATATAAATAAAAAAGCCCTCAGATGAGGGCTTTTTTATTGTTCATTTAATGTCACCATTACCTGTCAATATTGTATGCAATTAGATCAATTAGGTATTAACCTTTCTCTTCTAGTCTTCCATCTGCATGCTTGGCAAACCTTCCTTTTGAAGGATCATGTGTATGAGCATGAGAAGGCCATGGCCATCCACCGAATTGTGTTCTTTGGTACTCTGACATGATTTCTTGTATCTCAAAGTTAGAGTTCATTACAAAAGGTCCGTATTTAGCCACTGGCTCACCAATTGGTTTTCCTTGTAAGAATAGCAAACGAGCAGGTTGATCACCGTTTTTAACGAGAGTATCTTCACCAGCTTTTAGATTTACAACGTGCATGTTTGGAACTTCAGCTCCCTCAATATCAAGATGTTCACCATTGTAGAAATAAAGACTTCTATTGGCTTCTGAACTAGCCGAAGGAATGGTCCACTCAGAATTAGCCTCCATGTCGATCATCCATACGGCTACATGATTTTCAGGTTGAGCAGCAAATGAATCAGGCGCAGGAGCTGGTCTTTTTACATCTCCAATTTCACCACAAACTACTTTAACTGATGTCTTTTTACCATTACCATCTTCATGCTGATAGAATGGAATATCTTCATGCCATAGCATTCCGAAATAGGCATCTACTTTCTTACTTGCTTTCGGAAGGTTCAACCAAATCTGAAATAAAAGCAATGGATTCTCTTCATCGTCTTTCAGCAATGGGAACATTTCAGAATGTTGAACACCACCTCCTGCGGTCATCCATTGAACATCTCCATTTCCAAATCGTCCTGCAGCTCCTAATGAATCAGAATGATCTACCAAACCTTTTTCGGCAATCGTAATGGTTTCAAAACCAGCATGAGGATGAGCAGGGAATCCAGGAACTGAATCGCCATGGTACATGCTCCAACCGTCTTTACCGCTAAAATCTGACCCTATGGCTCTACCGGCAGTTCCAGTAGAAGGCCCTAATTGTCCATTGCCTTTTGGGAAATGATCATTATGATATGCGCAAAACAAGAATGGATCTTGGGTTTGCCATGGGAACTGTAATTGTTCTATTCTGATAATTGAGCTCATTTTATTCTATTTATATGTAGCAACATGTAAAAAGTGAAGATAGTTTAATGAGTTGAAAGTTGCTATTTCACTAACTTTTAGAACTGAAATGATTTTTGAAAGTTGTCAAATTATGAAAATAAGACTTTTGATATTAATTCCATTCCTAATTCTACTTGCTTGTGATCCATCTAATGAAAACATACAGGATGAATTAGTATACATGAAGTACAATGATGGCAATTTCGACTTATATACTTCTGACCTTTTAGGGCAATGGGAAAAGAGGCTCACTACCAATACTGGTTACGATTGGCAGCCATATTGGAATGAAGGTCTCAGGCGTATGGTCTATTACACCAATGACACACTCGGTAATTTTGGAGTGGTTGCTATGGATCTTTCAACTCAGGAAGTTGATTCATTGCCTAACACTGAATTCAATCAATTTAGACTTCACCCTGATGGTAAAACGATCTTTTATACTGAATTGGAAGGAGAGATAAGCAATATCTGGAGATGTGATCTGAATGGTGCGAATAAGGTTCAACTCACCAATACACCAAGCTATAATGGTCGATTTTCTATTTCACCGATAGGAGATAAGTTAACCTTCATTTCAGATAGAACAGGCATGAATGAATTATATGTTTTGGATCTTGATTCTAAGGAAGCGAATCAGTTGACTAACAATCAGTTAGTTGAAAAGTATAGTACATGGTCGCCTGACGGGAAAAGAATAGCTTTTACAATGGCAGAAGCTAGTGAAGATCCCGTTTGGGATATCTATTTGATCAATTGGGATGGCACAGGACTGGAGCAATTTACAGATACTCCTTACTCAGAGCAGGAAATCTCTTGGTCGCTATCAGGTGAAAAAATCGCTTTTCATGGGACTTCAGAAGCAGATGGAGATCAGATCTACACTTTAGATTTATCGGATGGAAAATTTACCAAGATCACTTCAGGTGATTTTTACCATGGTGAGCCTAATTGGTTACCTGTTTTGAAATAAGAATTAAGAGTGTTCATTTAAGACAAGAATAATGGACAATTGGAAATTGTATATTCATCTTTTGACCATTAACTAATCTATTTATTCGGTCTGAAGACCTTCATCACCTCTTCTTTGGTTTCTAAGTAAGGTCCATCGATCAGATCGATGCAGTAAGGTATAGCAGGAAAAACGACATCTAAACATTCCCTGATAGACTTAGGCTTGCCTGGTAAATTGATAATCAGGCTATTCCCTCTAATTCCAGCAGTTTGTCGAGACAGAATAGCTGTGGGCACATACTGCAAGCTTACCTGTCGCATAAGCTCTCCAAATCCTGGCATCATTTTCTGACAAACAGATTCGGTGGCCTCTGGTGTAACATCGCGTGTAGCAGGCCCTGTTCCACCAGTTGTAACGATCAAACAGCACTTTTCTTTATCAGCCATTTGCTTGAGAGTACTTTCAATCAGGTATTGTTCATCCGGAATCACCTGATGGACAGGTTCCCAGTTCGTGGACAGATAGTCATTCAAGGTATTAATGATAGCCGGTCCTGAAACGTCCTCGTACTCACCTTCGCTCGCTCTGTCCGATACAGTGATGATTCCAATCTTTACTGGTCCTATTCCGTCTAGCTTCATCCAAATGTCTTTAACACAAAGTTAAAAATTAAGCTTAAGTACCGCGAAAACTCAACCAAAAGTATTGCTTTCTTTTTCGTCTCAATTAGCTCTACCTTTGTGGCCTAAATATTAGCGATGAGTACATTTTCAGAATTAGGAGTAAGTGAAGGAATAACCAAAGGATTGAATGAATTAAACATTTTTGACCCAACTGAAATTCAATCTAGTGCGATTCCTGTCTTATTAAAGGCTGAAAATGACTTAGTGGCTCAGGCACAAACAGGGACTGGCAAAACGGCTGCTTTCGGACTTCCGATGTTGGAACTTGTTGATGGAAAGAAAAGTGCAATTCAAGGATTGATCCTAGCCCCAACTAGGGAATTATGCCAGCAGATCGCAAAACAGCTATTCAAATTCACGAAATACAGCAATAAGGTGTTCACCGAAGCTGTATATGGTGGGGCACCCATCAATGATCAGATTGAAAGGCTTAAAAGGCCAACCCATATTGTTGTGGCAACACCAGGACGTTTGATCGATCTTCTGAAGAGAAAAGCCATCTCTCTCGCGGACGTTAAATATGTGGCTTTGGATGAAGCAGATGAAATGTTGAGCATGGGATTTAAAGATGATATGTTCAGTATACTTGATGAGATAGGCATCAATAGATCGATTTGGTTGTTCTCAGCGACTATGCCTGATGGTATTCAGCAGATCATTAAAAAGTTTTTGCGTCCGAATGCCATGAAGATCGAAGTGAGTAGGAGTGCTGGGGTCAACGAGAATATTACCCATGAATACTTGATCTGTAGATCTAAAGATAAGATTCAAGAGCTTCTTCATTTCTTGGCCTATCATCCGGATGAAAGAGGAATGATCTTCTGTCAGACAAAGAGAGCTGCTCAAACATTAGCGAAACAGTTGAAGGCCAAAAACATAATGGTCGATGCTCTTGAAGGCGATATGGGGCAACGCGATAGAGATAAGGTCATGCGGATGTTCAAAAGCGAAAAGATTGACCTATTGGTAGCCACCGATATTGCAGCTCGAGGAATAGATGTTAAAGGGTTAAATTTCGTGCTTCATTATCAATTGCCTCAGCAGATAGAATACTACACACATAGAAGTGGAAGAACAGGTAGAGCAGGAGCAAAGGGTAATTCTATCCTATTCATTAATGAAAGAGAGAAGGAGAAGGCTTATGAATTAGCGAGTATCCTCAAGTTCCAACTGAAACCTCTCAACTAGCTATTCTTGTTGTTGTTAAAAAAGAACTTGGTTGATCAAACTGGCAGTGAAAATACTGAGCAAGAACCAGCCGATGAAACCCTGAAGGATACATACATATCGTGCCAATCCAGAAGTAGGGATACTTCCAAAGCCTAGAGTCACGAAAGAATTCAAACTGAGGGTCATGGCATTGAATAGGCTTTTTCCAAAGCCATAGCTAAGCTTCATAAAAGGCTTGAAATAACCCTTTTCATTTTTTTCGACAAAGTTTTTATAATCGTCAAACATCATTGCCTTACTTTTTGTATCCCATTCACTGGGGAAGAAAAAATAGAAGATTGAAAAAAGCAGGACAACCCAGATCGATATCCTAATGGCCTTTGAGGGATTCGTTCCATGGTCTGTATAAACTTTTAGCACCTGGCTGAGGCGCCATTTTACCCAAAGATCTAAGGTTCCATAGGTCTCATAGAGGTATGAATATTGTCGAAGCTGAACGTCTTTCATTTCAACATAGACCAAGTTTGAGTTATCTATCTGGCCATTATTTTTGATATTCGTATAAAGCCTCTAGTAACTTGAAACCAATGATTGGAAGTTCTC
This sequence comes from Roseivirga sp., assembly GCA_965661435.1. GTDB lineage: Bacteria > Bacteroidota > Bacteroidia > Cytophagales > Cyclobacteriaceae > Roseivirga. The sequence goes on along the minus strand of CBFIDS010000092.1, from coordinate 15,921 downwards.
AACATCTTAAAAGTCATATTCATTGTCACCGTCATATACCTCTATGATCAAGTTGTTGGTTTGTTTAAAAAGCGGTTCGTTTAATTCCTCAGGAATATCCCTTCGACTGATTTCATCTACCAAAATATATTCCAGGATAAGTCCAACCGCCATTTTAAAGCCACTGATATCTTTCCAGGCGATATAGTTGTTTTGACCTTCTAAGATCAATTCAGAAAGAAGGATCTTAGTTTCAAAGGTGTTTTCCGCCAAGGCCAGTTGTTTGTTTACAGTAAATTGAGGATGGAAGTGTGATTGAAATTTATTTCCCTCAATACTTAAAAAGTTTGATTCTCCCTCAAGCAAGACAAATTGATCCCCATCGTCATTCTGAAACTCGTTATCGGCAAGGTTTGTCTGATATAGCGTGCCAAATAGGTTTAGACATGCCTGAGTTTTGAATACCTGAGGTTCATAATCAAACTCTTCGATACTTACTGGAATATTGGAATCGATGGGTTCGAAAACAGATCTTTCCATTGAAAAGTCAATGAAGCTGCCATTAAAATTAGGCGCGAAATAGGCACCTTCTTTGAAAGTATTGTCAAATACCCATAACAACTGATCTATTTCACTTTCAGTGATTTTTGAAGGTATTGTGAAAGATCTTATAGTCGTGAAAGGAATTTCTAGAATCAGTATAATTATCTACACTAGAACTATCAATCCGATATACATCTCTGACTTCAGTTGAGTGGGCACAAAACTGTTTTAGTTTTAGGTTATTTAAAGTGAGGTAATCTACTTGAACATCGAAGAAACTTAGCGTTTCTATATCCAAGTAAGCCAAGGCTATTTTATCACCAATAACATCCTCAAACCAGATACTCTCAACTTGGCTCAAAATAACTGAGCTATCCATTTCTATTTCTTGCTGGAGAATTATTGATAAACTGTCGATGTAATTCTTACCAAATTGGTCGTCATATAATAAATAAGGAAAATCATTGATGATCTTTTTGTTGGTGTAAACCAATTCTGATTTATTAGAATTAATGATGTCTTTATAGATCTGTGAGAGCTTAACTTCTTCTCTTTGCTGAAAGCCAAAGAGATTGATATTGACAAGAAATAGAGTTAGTAAGATGATAAGCCTATTGCTAATCAGAGTATAGTAGAAGTTCATTCTAATTTTGTTGAAGAAACCAAGTTCATTTTGGCCATTTCTAAAATACAAAAAATATGAGGTGATTTGAGAAACTCAGAGTTTCCTTTCTTAAATTCAACAACTATGAGACTTTTTAAATCAGTTTTTTTAATTTTTATCATTCTAGGTTGTTCAGCCCCTGAAACTTTTGAAGTAGGTAAGATAGAAACTCGCCTAGGCGAAGCTTACGTTTGGCTTTATAATGATACTCCAGAACATAAGAAAGCATTTTTAGAATTGGCTAAAGGGGGGTATTTCAATGATTATTCATTCAATAGAGTGATCGAGAGCTTTGTTGCTCAAGGTGGCTGCCCTGATACTCCGGAGGGGTTTGCCTATTCAGTTCATCTTCTAGAGCCTGAGTTTGATGCCGGGCATCGACATGTTTATGGAGCTTTTGGAGCAGGGAGAGATGCAAATCCTGATAAGTTATCTGCAGCCTGTCAATTCTACATTGTTCAGAATGAAGATGGTCTTAGCCGGCTCGATAATAATTACATGATCTATGGTCATGTCTTCAAAGGAATGGATGTCATTGATAAGATCGTTCTAGTAGATACCGATAGTCTTGATCAACCGACTCAAGAGATTCCTTTAACTGTTTCAGTTGTTGAAATGACAGCATCTGATCTTCAGAGAATGGGTTGGGATGTTGAAAAGGAAGATGCTATTGGAGCATCGGTCAGGAGTTACGAATAAGTTTTCTTGTATAGATCAATCCAAAGATTGGACCTATTACTAAGGTAAAGAGCAGCCATTTCGTAGGTATGAATTGGCTAAGCAATTGTAAAAGTTGAATACTGGGGATGGTCAGGAAGAATCCAATGCTAACGGCTAACGTAAGCGCTGTTCCCTTTAATTCAATTGGTGCTGTTTTGGCGCTCAAGGAAGAGAATTGTGCTGAATCTCCAATGACTGCAAATCCCCATAGGCACATTACAGACAGAAATATAATGGGAGAGAGATTGAAGAGAATTGGGGAAGTCAAGCACAGGATACCCGAGAGCGTTAGGAATCCATAAGCGACCTTAGCACTCCCTTTATGAACTGACCGATAGCCACCTAGAACACAACCAATAACTCCTGTTGCCATAATGATAAAAGTCCATAAACTGATTGCTATGGGTTCAGAATTACCTTCAGCATAATAGGTAAGCACAATAGGAAGAAATGCCCACAGAGTATATAATTCCCACATATGTCCGAAATAACCAAAGGCCGCCCATCGGAATTCCTTCTTTTTAAAAACATCTAAAGCTGCTTTCGCTGAAAATGATGAAGATCTAACTCTAGATGGTCCATCTCCCACAAAGAACAGAATTGCTAAACCACCAATAAAAGCAATAAGAGAAGTTCCTTGAAGTACTATTCGCCACTCATAATTCGCCCCAAAATGATTGAGCAAATGAGGGAAGGCTGAACCTAAAACTAAGGCACCCACTAAATAGCCAAGTGCCTTACCTAATCGACCATCAAACCAATCAGAAGCTATCTTCATTCCCACAGGGTATACACCAGCCAAACAGACTCCTGTTAGAAACCTAAATATTAGAAGCCAGATAAAAGATTCACCTGTAAAACTTACCGCTAGATTGAGGGCTGCTCCCAGCGTTGCACAAATGAAGAAGACAATTGAGGGTTTGAATCGATCTGCGATAGAAGTAACTGAAAATAATAAAGTCCCGACAATAAAGCCCAACATTACACTTGAGGTCACTTGGGCTATGCTGTTGCTTGGTAAGCTCCAAGCTTCTTGTATCTGAGGTAAGATAGCATTGCCAGCAAACCATAATGAGGTACCGGCAAATTGCGCAAATACAATGATCGGAAGTATATGTTTGGGCGTTTTCAATTAGTCTTCTAATAGACCTGCTCTTCTCAATAATGCTTTCACATCAGGTTCCTGTCCTCTGAAGCGTTTATATAATTTCATCGGATGTTCTGATCCACCAGCAGAAAGTACGTGCTTTTTGAATTTATCAGCTATTTCTTTATTGAAAATGCCATTTTCTTTGAAGTATTCAAATGCATCCGCATCTAAGACCTCAGCCCATTTATAACTGTAATAGCCTGCAGAATATCCACCTTGGAATATATGACTGAATGAACAGCTCATATTGGTTCCATCTATAGGATCTAAAATATCAGTTGAACTCATTATTGATTGTTCGAAGTCTGAAACACTATCTACTCTAATGTCTTCAGTACCATGCCAAGCCATATCTAGCATTCCAAAGCTTAATTGTCTCATGGTTTGGTAGCCTTCCATGAAATTCGAGCTTTCCTTGATCCTTTCAATATAGTTTTCTGGAATGGTTTCTCCGGTTTCATAATGTGTTGCAAATAAGTCCAGACATTCTTTTTCATAACACCAGTTCTCGAATACTTGAGAAGGAAGCTCCACAAAATCCCAATAAACGCTTGGTCCTGAAAGACTCTCATATTTACCATTGGCCAGCATACCATGCAGGGCATGTCCGAACTCGTGGAATAGAGTGGTTACTTCATCGAAAGTGAGGAGGGAAGGGGTGCTTTTTCCAGGTTTAGTAAAGTTGCAGACGATAGAAACTAAAGGTCGGTGGTCTTTACCATTCGCATCTTTGAACTGTCCTGCATATTGCGTCATCCATGCACCGGCTCTTTTTCCAGCTCTTGGAAAGAAGTCAGCATAGAAAGTTGCCACATGTTCATCCTTCTTATTTCGCACATCATAGACTGTGACATCTTTATGGTATTTATCAATATCTAGGTTCTCGATAAATGAAATACCATATAACCTTTCTGCTGTTTTGAAGACTCCATCAATAACATTCTCCAGCTGGAAATATGGTTTCAATAATTCATCATCTACGGCATATTTCTCTTTTTTTAGCTTTTCAGAATAATAGGAAAAATCCCATTTCTTCAGTACTTCTATTCCATCTAGTTTCTTTGCATATGTAGCCACTTCTTCCACATCTTTCTTCGCGCCCGGCTTTCCATACTTTCCCACCTCTTCTAAGAACTCCATTACCTTTTCAGGTGATTCAGCCATGCGTTCTTCCAGAATAAAATGCGCATGAGTTTTATAGCCTAAAAGTGTTGCTCTTTGGTTTCTAAGAGAAACGATCTTTTTAACAATTTCTTGATTATCCAAGTCATCTCTTTTGAAAGCCCTCGAACCGAAGGCTTGAGCAAGCTCTTCTCGTAAATGTCTTTTGGAAGAATAGGTCATAAACGGAACATAGCTTGGATAGTCAAGTGTAATGACCCACTTGTCCTCATATCCCTTATTATCAGCCGTATCAGCTGCCATTTCTCTCAAATAGGCAGGGAGTCCGGCTAGATCTTCTTCATTATCAAGTACCAATTCATACTTATTAGTTTCAGCGAGAACGTGTTCGCCAAACTCAAGTGACAATTGAGAAAGCTCAACATCAATCTTTCTCAGTTTTTCCTTTTGAATATCGTTTAGCAAAGCACCGTTTCTTACAAAACCTTTATATGATTTCTCCAGTAATGTTAGATCTTCGGGGTCAAGTTCAGACCTATCTGTATTATCGTGCACTTCCTTTACTTTTTTGAATAGATCGGCATTCAAAAGAATATCATTTGAAAACTCGGTGAGCATTGGAGAAATCTCCCTAGCAATGGCTTGTAGTTCATCGTTGGTCTCAGCGCTATTTAAATTAAAAAATACAGCAGATACTCTATCTAATTGCTTTCCTGAGAATTCGAGACCAATGATGGTGTTTTCAAAGGAAGGCGCTTCTTGAATATTGATTATTTCATCTATTTCTTGACGTGCTTTTTCGATCAATTCTTTGAACGCTGGTACAAAATCTTCAACGGTGATTTTGGAAAAAAGTGGAGGGTTATTGTAATCTCTTGATTCTTGTAATAATGGATTCATGTATAAGTATTGCTTTAAGAATTATGTCTCATGTGATTGAGATAAGTAATCTTTCTAGATGATAATTAAAGAATTATCATTAATCGAATTATTATTTGTTAAAATTCAGAGTTACAGTTTGTAATACTCTTAATACCATCTAAGTAGGCTTGATTTTGGGATACATTGTTACCAATGTTGGTTGACCCAAGAATTTCATTTTCCAGAGGGCCAGATGCCTCAAAGTGAATCTTAATACTCCCATCAAAATTTAGCAGGTCAGAATAACTTAGTTTTGTACCATCCTCAAGCTCATTGATTATGGTTTGACTAAAACCAGTTCCCTCAGACTCTATAATAGGATTTAATATAGTTGCTACATTTCCATCATCTGCTAGGCTTCCGAAGTGGAGGTGTACTGGATGATTGGCGTTATTAAGAACATTATAAAGTTCTATATTGATCTGAGCTAAACCGTCTGATGTTTCTCTTATTTCTAGAATACCGTTAGTTTCATTTCCTTGTACACTTCCAGGAATCAAATTGAGACTCACAGAATTCCCTGTGAAATCTGTATTTACATTGTTATTACTACAAGAGAAAACGATCAATAAACTAAGAATTGGGAGAAGGTTTTTCATATTCGTGATTTCTAAAATAACGCATTGACAAGGAAAAAGGTGCATTAATAATGTTTAATTAATACAACCAAGTTCTAAGAAAACCCCAATGCCTTTTTGGCCCTGACTAAGGTTTTGCTGGCAATTTGAGAAGCTTTGTCTTCTCCTTCACGAAGTTCCTTCTCAAGCTCATCTAAGTTGTCCATATAATTCTGATACAACTCTCTTTCCTTAGAATACTTGCTTAATATGAGTTCATAAAGTTCTTGCTTGGCATGACCATAACCATAGTTACCTGCAAGATATTTTTCTCTAAGGTCTTCGGTCTGTTCTTTTTCAGCTAAAAGCGAATAGAGTGCAAAAGTGTTATCGGTATTTGGGTCTTTAGGTTCTTCTAAAGGAGTGCTGTCACTTACGATCTTCATTATATTCTTCCGTAAATTTTTATCAGACTGAAAGATGTCTATGATATTACCATAAGATTTACTCATTTTTTGACCATCCAAACCTGGAACCGTCATTACACTTTCATCAATTCTAGATTCAGGCAAAACAAATACTTCACCATATTGGTGATTGATAGTACTGGCAATGTCTCTTGTCATTTCAAGATGCTGCTTTTGATCTTTACCAACCGGAACAATATCTGCATCATACAGAAGGATGTCGCAAGCCATAAGAACGGGATAAGTAAATAAGCCCGCATTAACATCGGCTAATCGATCTGATTTATCCTTAAAACTATGTGCATTGGCCAGCATTGGAAAAGGGGTGAAGCAGTTTAAATACCAAGCTAATTCGCAAACTTGCGGCACTCTAGATTGTCTATAGAATGTATTTTTTTTAGTATCGAAACCAAAGGCTAACCATGCAGCGGCCACGGCATTGGTGTTTTCAATTCTAGTTTTCGGATCTTTTATGGTAGTTAAAGAATGTAAGTCGGCAATAAAGAAGAATGATTCATTCTTGTCATCCTGAGATAATTCGATTGCAGGTTTGATCGCACCGAGTATATTTCCCAAATGAGGTTTTCCTGAACTTTGTATTCCTGTTAAGATCCTGGCCATGTTAGAGATTTTCGGCAAATTAAATAAAACTCATAGGCTCATTTCAAACTTAGTTCGTTTAATTTTGAGACAATTGATAATTGCAACTATGCGAATGACTAAATTTTTACTGATCTTATTGCTGATTCTATGCTCATCTCTCGGTTTTTCACAAGAACTAGACTATGTGAACCTTGGGGTTATAGAAGGAGAGTTTAAAGAGTTCAGAGGGGAAGTCTATTTTTTCAACAATACTAAACAAGAGGTTAAAGTGAGTCTCAATAGCTTGAACGAAAGACTTTCAGCCTCGATCTCTTCAGCTTCAGTAAAGCCTCAAGATACCTTGGAAATTACATATAAGATAGATTTGCGAGATGCTCCAGGTCTTCAAGAATTTGAACTTCAGTTAGTGAATGAAGATGAAATGATCGTCCATGGTTATCAATTTGTAACACAGGTTCTAGTTCCAGAGCAAGATGTTTTTAAAGCATATAGAAATGTGATTTGGCCTTTTAGGACAAAAGAGAAAGTCTTCAATTTAAAAGCAGCCTATAAAGGTGATACACTGAATTCGTCATTTGAAGTCTACAACCTTGGCGGAGTAGATCTAGATCTATCGCAGCTCAATACAGACGGGAAATACTGGTTCGATTTTCAGCCAAAGCATTTAGATCATAACAGATTTGCCCGAATGACGATATATAGAATAACTAATCCAGAAGAAGAGTCAGGATTCTTTCGGGAAACAGCTAGCATTGTATTGAATAGGGATACTCTAGCAAATTTACCAATACAATTCACTTTAATCCCGAAACCTATTTCAGGAGGGGAGTTAGTAAGTGGAGGACCAAGAATAACCTCAAGTATTTTAGATCATGATTTTAAAGATGTAAAAGAAGGTTCAGTTGAAGAAGTTCAGATTAATTTAGCAAACGTAGGTAATGATCGTTTGAATATTCAAAAGTTAGAGTCTAACTGCGACTGCCTGAGTTTTGATCTGAATAATTACAAGATCCAGCCTGGTAAAAGCGCATCGTTAAATGTAAAATTGGATACAAACAACAGGATAGGACTAGAGAGAAAATCTATAGCCATTTTTTCAAATGACCGACAAAAACCAACATTAGTGCTCACTTTTAAGGCTCATATCAAATAGTGATTTGAAAGTTTGGCTATTCAATTTTTTTCATGTACATCTTAATTAGTTTTTTCTATCTTAGAATTCCCTGAATTTTTAGTAATGAGTGAATTCCTAATAACAGACGATTCTGTAAAAAATAAGCTTGATGTCTCAAAAAAGCTTACCAATGAAGATTTTAACCAAATCAAGTCGAGAGCTGACCTTGAGGCTCTTCTTCAAAAGAAAGAACGCGATTACAGTAAGGCACTTTTCAATATTGAATATGAGAAACAGCTTGAACAGCTTCAGGTAGAACTTGTAAAATGGCAGCGGTGGGTTTCCGAGACAGGTCAAAGGGTAGCTATTATTTTTGAAGGGAGAGACGCAGCAGGAAAAGGTGGCTCTATCAAGCGTTTTATTGAGCATATGAACCCTCGGAGTCTTCGAGTAGTAGCTCTCAATAAGCCGAGCGATCTAGAGAAAAAGCAATGGTATTTCAGAAGATATATTAAGGAACTTCCCAATGCAGGGGAGATCGTTTTTTTCGACCGAAGTTGGTATAACCGAGCGGTGGTAGAACCTGTCATGGGATTCTGTTCAGAGGAGCAATACCAGCAATTCATGCGTCAAGTGCCTGAATTCGAGCATATGCTATTTGAAGATGGGGTTCATGTGATCAAACTATGGTTCTCGATCAATAAGGATGAACAAAGCAGAAGATTCGATGATAGGAGGTCAAATCCTTTGAAGCAATGGAAATTGAGCCCGGTAGATGAAAAAGGGCAGGAAATGTGGGAAAAATATACCTATTATAAGGAGCAAATGTTTGCTAGAACACACAATACTTTTTCGCCTTGGAATATCATTAAAACCAATAAAAAGAAAATAGCGAGATTAGAATGTATCAGACATGTACTGTCTAAGTTCGAATATGAGGGTAAAGAAAGTGCCAATACAACTGTTCTTCCTGACCCTAATGTAGTTATGAGGTTTCACCGTTCAATTTATCATCTGGTATAATGTCTAAGAATTACTTTTTTTCAGATAAGGATATAAAGCTCTTAAACTCCAATAAGGCCATCAAGTTACTGTTGGCTCAAGGTGATAATATCAATCCAGAAAAGGTCTTAAGATATGTTAAGTATGAAAAGACCTTAGAAGACTTGCAAGTCGAGCTGATCAAAATGCAGCAATGGGTGATCAAGAACAATCAACGGGTTTGTTTACTTTTTGAAGGAAGAGATGCAGCTGGTAAAGGTGGTGCCATTCGTAGGGTTACGCATCATATTAATCCCCGTTTTTATAGGGTGATCGCTTTGCCTAAACCAACTGAGCAGGAGAGAGGTCAGTGGTATTTCCAGCGTTATATCAACAAGTTGCCTAACCCTGGAGAAATGGTGATGTTCGACAGAAGTTGGTACAACAGAGCCGTTGTGGAACCTGTGAATGGTTTCTGCACTACAGAAGAATACGATCGCTTTATGAGCGAAGTGAATGACTTTGAAAATATGATCACCAATGATGGTGTGATTCTCATGAAATTCTATTTTTCTATTACCAAAAAGGAACAAGCAGAACGTTTTGATGATATCGCTTCTAACCCTTTAAAACGTTGGAAGATGTCACCGGTAGATGAAGTGGCTCAAGAGTTATGGGACGAGTATACTGACTACAAAGAGAAAATGTTTGCTCACACTAACACAGAGAAAAATCCGTGGATCATTTTAAGGGCAAACCGTAAAACAACTGCTAGAGTGGCAGTAATCAAACATATTCTGAAACGGATTCCATATAACGATTAAATTCAAGAGTCTTTAACATTCTATTAAATTCAACACGGAGGTCCGCTGTGAGTTTAATTGCACCTTCAGAAGTAGGATGAATAAATTCTAAAGAAATGGCATGAAGCAACATGGTGCTCATATTCCACTTTTTTAAAAATAGTTTGTTCTGTTTATTACAACCATGAGGTCTGTCGCCAATAATTGGATGCAGGATATGTGCGAAATGCTTTCTCAATTGATGCATTCTGCCGGTTTCAGGTTTAGCTTCTATCAATGAGTAACGAGATGTTTTGTGTTTACCAAATGGAAGATCGAGTTCTGTTCTTACCAAAGTTTTGTAATGAGTAACAGCTTCCTGTGTTTTTCCTTTGTTATTCGTCAAGGGATAATCAATGGTTCCTTCATCATCGGTATATCCCCTCAGAATTGCCCAATAGGACTTTTTTACCTGTTGCTCTTCAAACTGTTTCATCAGCACTGGGATCAATTCCTTTTTCAAAGTAAACAGTAGAACTCCCGATGTTTTCCTATCTAAGCGATGTACAGGATAAACATGCTTATCAATTTGATTTCGGAGTTCTTGTACTGCAAAAGTATCTGCATTGGTGGCTATTCCCGTACGATGAACTAATAGGCCATGTGGCTTATTGATGGCAATAATATCCTCGTCTTGGTAAATTATTTGAAGCACTGGAAAGAGTTAAAGTAGCTGCTGGAGATAGATTAGTTTTCCAAAATTTCCTTTACCCGACCAACTTGTCCATCCTCCAATCTTACCTTGATTCCGTGAGGATGATTGGGTGATTTAGTTAATATGTCTTTCACAAATCCATGGGTCAATTTACCTGACCGTTGATCTTGTTTCAAAACGATATTAACTTCTATACCTGACTTTATATCGGCTTTTTTTGTTCCGTCCATATTTTAATCAAATAGTTTCCCGTTCCTCACTATAACTCTTATAAACTCTTCACCTCACTGATCAACTTTTCCAATGAATCCTTGGCATCGCCAAAGAGCATTCGGTTCTTGTCGTGGAAGAATAGACTATTTTCTATGCCGGCATAGCCTTTACCCATGGAGCGTTTCATAACGATCACATTTTTGGCTGAGAGGACATCTATGATCGGCATTCCATAAATAGGAGAGGAAGGATCATTTTCAGCAGCTGGATTAACCACATCATTTGCCCCAATGACTAAGACCACATCGGTATTGGCCATATCATTATTGGCTTGTTCCATTTCCAATAGCTTAGGGTAAGGAACGTCAGCTTCAGCCAATAATACATTCATATGTCCAGGCATTCTTCCTGCCACTGGATGGATAGCATAATTCATTTCAACGCCCTTGGAGTCTAGAACCTTTTCAAGATTATGAACTGTATGCTGGGCTTGTGCAACTGCTAATCCATAGCCTGGAACTACCATTACCTTGTTTGCATAGGCCAAAAGAATAGCGGCATCCGTAGCCGTAATTTCCTTTATTGTTCCTTGTTCACCATCAACACTGGCGGCTGCACCGCCACCTCCAAAGGATCCAATGATCACATTGGTCAATGATCGGTTCATTGCTGTACACATTAATACAGTAAGAATGGTACCCGCAGAACCTACTAGAATCCCACCTGTTAACATGGCTTGGTTTCCGTAGAGGAAACCTCCAAATGCAGCGGCCATTCCCGTGAAACTGTTAAGTAATGAGATGACAACAGGCATATCCGCCCCTCCAATCGGCATGACGAATAACACACCATAGAGAAGTGAAACAGCTAGAAGGATATAGATATAAAGTTCTTGCGGCTGATTTGAAATTGCTATAAAGATGCCAAGGCCCAACATTCCTAAAAGGAGGACAATATTGAGTACTTGTCCAGCCGGCAAAGCCTTGTCTCCAATCTTACCTTCAAGCTTTCCATATGCTATGATACTTCCAGCGAAAGACACAGAGCCAATGATCAGCCCTAGAATGATCACTATTAACATTCCTGTTTCTATTTCGGCTCCATGTAAAATATGGTCGAATTCTACTAAAGAGATGACAGCCGCACAAGCACCACCCATTCCATTGAAGAATGACACCATCTGAGGCATTGCGGTCATCTTGACTTTAAGTGCCATTCTGGTTCCAATTATCGTTCCTACGATAAGACCTGCTAAGATCAACGCGTAATTCAGCCATTTATCTGCTGTTAGCTCTTCTTTAAATAGAATAGTAGCAATAATGGCTATCCCCATACCATAGGCTGCAATTAGATTACCTTTTCTGGCTTTATCTGGGCTTGAAAGCATCTTAAGGCCTAGAATAAACGTAATGGAAGCTGCTATGTAGCATAGTTCAAGTATCGATAAACCTAAAATTTCATTCATGATCTTTTACTTCTCTTTCTTCTTGAACATCTCTAACATTCGGTTGGTCACAACAAAGCCACCAACTACATTTAACGTACCTAATACCACCGCAATGAATCCTAGAATTAAAGCAAAGTAGTTGGAGGGATCTGCTTGAAGCATAATGATGATAGAACCAATGATCACCACCCCATGAATTGCATTAGCACCAGACATCAATGGTGTATGAAGGACCGCGGGCACATTGGAAATGACCTCGATCCCTAAAAATATCGACACGATAATGAGAAAGATGAACTCTCTATTCTCATAAAAAAGGTTTAAAATTTCTTCCATAGCTTAGGCTTTTTCGGTGTTGAATAGAATGTTATTGACTCGCTCGCTTTTTACTTCACCTGCATGTGTGACACAGGTATTCTGAAGAATATCATCTTCCCAATTCAGGTTAAGATTACCTTCTTCATCGATCATAAGCTTTAAGAAGTTGACCATGTTCTTTCCATACATTTTGCTGGCATCTAGCGGCATAGAAGAGGGGAGATTAGAGTCTCCAATAATCGTTACCCCTTTGTTATGCACTGTTTTGTTATTCTCAGTTAATTCACAATTACCTCCCGTTGAGGCAGCCAAGTCCACAATGACTGAACCATGCGACATGTTTCCAACAGTCTCTTTAGTGATCAATACTGGGGCTTTTCTTCCTGGGATTTGTGCTGTGCAAATAATTATATTGGCTTTAGCAGCATGTTCCTGAATAAGAGCTTGTTGTTTGGCTTTATACTCATTTGATTGTTCTACAGCATATCCTCCGGCTCCTTTATCATCTGTAGCACCTTCTAACTTGACAAATTTGGCACCTAAACTTTTCACCTCTTCTTCTGCAGCCGTACGCACATCAAAGGCTTCAACAACTGCCCCTAATCTTCTTGCCGTTGCTATGGCTTGTAAACCTGCAACTCCTGCTCCAAGTACTAAAACTTTTGAAGGAACAATACTTCCTGCAGCCGTCATGAACATGGGGAAGAAGCGCGGTGAGTTTGACGCGGCTAACAATACGGCCTTATAACCAGCCACTGTTGCCATGGAGGAAAGAATATCCATTGACTGTGCCCTTGTACTTCTAGGGACATTGTCCATACTGAAACTTGTAATTTTCAATGACAATAGTTTTTCAACAAGTCCCTTATTAGAAAGGGGTTGAAAAACACACATCAATACTTGTTTAGGATTTAGGCTATCTAATTCACTTTCAGTCGGAGAATTAATGCTAAGAACTAGATCAGCTGACAAGGCAGACTTTCGATCTTTTACCTCTGCACCAGCATCTGAGTAGAGTTCATTAGGAGAGAAGGCCTTAATGCCTACGTCTGATTCAACTATGATTTTTACTTTGTGTGCTATTAAGGCTTTGACACTTTCTGGTAAGAGTGCCACCCGATGTTCTCCATCAGGTTCCTTCAAAAGGCCTATTGTCATATCGCTAATGTTGAAAAGTTTACTCGCTCAAATTAGGGCTTTTTAGCTCTTATAAAAATGATTTCAATCAGTCTTAGTCTTAAAGCCACAAAACATATAAAAAGCCCGATTCACCGAATCGGGCCTTTCTCTAAATTATATTGTCTAAGATCTAACATCTAAAGTCTGATGTCTATAATCTAATGACTATTTCTTATTCTGCTCTTTGATCAAATTCAATGCTGAACCTGCTCTGTACCATCCGATCTGAGTTTCATTGTAGGTATGATTCGTTTTGATCACATCCTTAGAACCATCAGCATGAACTACTTCAATATTGATCGGTTTATCTTCAGCGAACTGATCCAGATCTAAGAAGTTGAAAGTATCATCTTCTTGGATTTTGTCATAATCATCTTCGTTGGCGAAGGTTAAACCTAATAATCCTTGCTTTTTCAAGTTAGTTTCATGAATTCTTGCAAAAGACTTCACTAAAACTGCTTTTACACCTAGGAATCTTGGTTCCATAGCAGCATGTTCTCTAGAAGAACCTTCACCATAATTATGGTCACCAACAACGATAGTAGGAGTTCCTTCAGCTTTATAATGTCGCTGAGTTGCAGGAACTGGCCCATATTCTCCAGTGAGCTGATTTTTCACCTTATTGGTTTCTTGGTTGAAAGCATTTACTGCACCGATCAAGCAGTTGTCGGAGATGTTATCTAAGTGACCTCTGAATCTCAACCAAGGGCCTGCCATTGAGATGTGGTCTGTAGTACACTTTCCAAATGCTTTGATCAATAGTTTTGCGCCTGTGATATTCTTTCCATCCCATGGTTTGAATGGTTCTAGTAGTTGCAACCTTTTTGAATCAGGTTTAACAATGACATCCACATTACTTCCATCGGCAGCAGGGGCTTGGTAACCGTTGTCTTCTACTGCAAAACCTTTTTCTGGTAATTCTTCACCTACTGGTGGATCAAGTTTTACTTGCTCTCCATTTTCATTGGTAAGCGTATCCGTTAAAGGATTGAATCCTAGGTCACCAGAGATCGCAATAGCCGCAACAATTTCAGGAGAAGTTACAAATGCATGAGTATTTGGGTTACCATCGGCTCTCTTAGAGAAGTTTCTGTTAAAAGAATGCACAATAGTGTTTGTTCTGTTATTGTCTCCTGTTCTTTCCCATTGGCCGATACATGGACCACATGCATTGGTAAAGATGGTAGCATCTAGATCTTCAAAGATCTGCAATAGGCCATCTCTTTCAGCAGTATATCTCACTTGCTCAGAACCTGGATTTATACCAAATTCAGATTTGGTCTTTAGTTTTTTATCGATGGCTTGTTTAGCGATAGAAGAGGCTCTAGAAAGGTCTTCGTATGAAGAATTGGTACAAGACCCGATCAATCCCCATTCTACTTTTGTTGGCCAGCCGTGCTTCTCAGCTGCCTCTCTCATTTTAGAAATAGGAGTAGCTTTGTCTGGCGTAAATGGACCATTGACATGTGGTTCTAGTTCATCCAAATTGATCTCAATCACTTGATCGAAATATTGCTCAGGGTTGGCATAAACCTCGTCATCTCCAGTTAGGTGTGGTCGTACACCGTTCGCTAGGTCAGCTACATCTGCTCTATCAGTTGAGCGTAAATAACGCTCCATTGAATCGTCATAACCGAAGGTTGAAGTAGTAGCTCCAATCTCGGCCCCCATGTTACAAATGGTTCCTTTACCAGTAGCAGACATGTTTTTAGCACCTTCACCAAAGTATTCAAGTATGCATCCAGTTCCACCTTTAACGGTCAAGATTCCGGCTACCTTTAAGATCACATCTTTAGGTGCGGTCCAGCCATTCATTTTACCAGTAAGTTTCACACCGATCAGCTTCGGGAATTTTAATTCCCAAGGCATACCAGCCATCACGTCTACAGCATCGGCACCACCAACACCAATGGCTACCATTCCTAGTCCACCAGCATTTACAGTATGAGAATCGGTACCGATCATCATTCCGCCAGGGAAGGCATAATTTTCTAAAACTACTTGGTGGATGATACCGGCTCCTGGTTTCCAGAATCCGATTCCATATTTATTAGAAACTGACTCTAAGAAGTTAAAAACTTCTCCAGAAGCAGTTAATGAATTTCTTAAGTCTTGCTCTGCGCCTTGTTTGGCTAAGATCAAGTGATCGCAGTGAACCGTAGATGGAACGGCTGCCTGAGGCTTACCTGCTTGCATGAACTGTAAGAGAGCCATCTGAGCAGTAGCATCCTGCATTGCTACTCTATCGGGTGCGAAATTTACGTATGATTTCCCTCTTGCGTATGCCTCAGAGGCATCACCTTCCCATAAGTGGGAGTAAAGTATCTTTTCGGCAAGAGTTAGGGGTTTGCCAACTGATTTTCTGGCTGCTTCAATTCGAGAAGGCATTTTCTCGTAAACAGCCTTGATCATATCGATGTCAAAAGCCATGTATAAGTTTTTTTTC
>CBFIDS010000091.1:0-21269 GCA_965661435.1 Roseivirga sp. | reverse complement strand
TCGGGTGCTCAAGCCTTTCAAGAATGGTATCATGGTCTATTGGGGTTTGATGATCCGCAAGGTTGGGATACTCAAATTAATAATGGTTTTGTAATAGATCTGAAACTTGAATACAATCGGCAGTTTTTTTTGATAGCGGATAAGTTGGATCTTATCACATCTACTTCTCTTTCAATAGGAAATGCTTTTACCAATGCTGTACAGAGGATGGACTTCCGTTTTGGAAAATTGAGAAACCTGAGACAAAGTGCTTTTAAAAATGCATTGATTGGCGAGGGAAGTAATACTATTTCTGCACACGCCTATTTTTTTGCTGGTTATGGAATTGAATCAGTCGGTCATAATACTACTATACAGGGGCATGTCTTTAAAAATGGAAGTCCTTTGACCAGAGAGATAGTGCCATGGGTCAGACATTTAAGAGGAGGTTTGGCTATTAATACAGAATCTTATACTCTAAAATTCACTTATAATTGGCTCAGTAATGAATTGAAAGAGGACGGAGGTAGGCATTCCTACATAGCTATAGAACTACAATTGAGAATGATGCCAAAGAAATAGGCTTAGGATTTAAAGAATTCAAGAGTTTTGGAGAATGCCTTAGCCAAATCTTTCGGAATTTCGTTTTCTAAATATGGATGCTTCGCTCCGAAAGTATGCGATGCCTTGTCGATAATAAGTAATTCAGCATCTTTCTTCCAATCTTTTAATTGAAAAGCGGCATTAACATTTACGGTTTCATCTTCTGTGCCATGGATAATTAGTAATGGCTGATCCATGTCTTTTATTGCTTTAGATAGAATAAAGCGATTGCCACTATTTAAAAAGTCTTCGGCAAACTGATAATACATTGGAAATTGTTCTCCAGTACGAGAGTTTTTAACATAGATCACACCCTGAGTTTCCCAGTACAAAAATTCCTTATCGGAAAGGTGAGATTCAAAATCAGAAACAGATGCCCACGTTACCAATTTTTTAATTCGGTT
This sequence comes from Roseivirga sp., assembly GCA_965661435.1. GTDB lineage: Bacteria > Bacteroidota > Bacteroidia > Cytophagales > Cyclobacteriaceae > Roseivirga. Next base: position 20,283 of record CBFIDS010000091.1, on the reverse strand, counting down.
ATCTTCTGCGGTCTTAATTATTGAAATCCCGCCTCCTCTGCTATGACCAATTAGAAATATTTGGTTCGTATCAATTTGATACTGCTCGGCTATTTCAGGTTGCTTTAGATAATTGAGCAGTCTGTCAATGTCTTCAGCTTCTTTACTGAAGTTATTATGGCCAAAGGCTTCTAAGTCGGAAATTTCATCTTTCTTTGCGGGCGTGATTCCGTTCCACGAAAAATTGAATTTGCAAAAACAAAAGCCATCTACAGCAGCTTTTTCAGACAAAATGTGCCAAGGACCCCAATCCTTGAAACCTTTGAAACCATGAGCTAGAATTATGAGGGGTTTGGAACTATCATTGTCTTTATACTTAATATCAGCGGTAATAGGCTTTTGCGCTGACTCTCCCTCCAGAATAAATTCTTTACTAATTAATTGTGACACCTCTGTTGTTGGTTTTTACGGTTATGTTTTTGCGGTTGCTAGTTTACCTATTATAATTGTACCACTCAAGTTTAATGGCTCTCCGACTTAAAGAAATACAGGCTCCAATAGCCTCTGAAATGATCGATTTCGAGGAGAAATTCAGATCATTTATGAAGAGCAAGGTATTCTTGCTTGACAAAATCATGAACTATATTGTCAAGAGAAAAGGGAAGCAAATGAGACCTATGTTTGTTTTTCTTACGGCAGGAGCCTCAGGAGAAATCACAGATAGGACTTATCGAGGAGCATCTCTCATTGAATTACTTCACACAGCAACTCTAGTTCATGACGATGTAGTGGATGATTCTAATTTTAGAAGAGGGTTCTTCTCTATTAATGCCCTATGGAAAAATAAGATCGCTGTTTTAGTGGGTGATTATCTACTTTCTAGGGGGCTTTTGCTATCTGTCGATAATGAAGATTTTGACCTGCTTAAGATTGTATCCGAAGCGGTGAGAGAAATGTCAGAGGGAGAGTTGCTTCAGATGGCAAAGGCAAGAAATCTGGATATTACAGAGGACATTTACTATGATGTTATTCGTCAAAAAACTGCATCTCTAATTGCATCATGCTGTGCGGTAGGCGCTGCATCTTCTGGTGCGAGCTCAGAGGTGATCTCAAAAATGAGAGAGTTTGGTTTGAACGTAGGTATGGCTTTTCAGATTAAGGATGATCTCTTCGATTATGGGACCAATGAGATTGGAAAGCCCTTGGGTATTGATATCAAAGAAAAGAAGATGACCCTTCCTTTGATCTACGCTCTTAACAATGCTCAATCAAGCCAGAAAAGACATATTATACGCTTAGTTAAAAAGAACAAGCAAACAAATAAACAGATTCAGGAAGTCATAGATTTTGTAAAACAATCAGGTGGAATTGAGTATGCCAAGGATGTGATGCAGAGCTATTATGATAAATCCTTAGACCTGATCAAAGAATTACCAGAATCGGATTTCAGACAGAGCCTAAAAGATTTGGTTCAATTCACTATTGAACGTAATAAATGATAACACCCATTGAGGGAACAATGGGTGCTATGTAGTTAGTAGTTTAAGAATTCAATTCGAAATCTGACGCTTGGTCAATCTCTGAATTATAGACAACTTAAGCCTTAACTCACCTTACTATTCTTTAAAAGTCTCCTGCGATATACTTTAACAGAGTGTTGTTTTTAAATTCTACAGGTAAAAGCTCCACTCTTTTCCACTTTTTACCATTGGCCACATCTCCTTCAATGAATAAAATAATAAATACCTCATAGTCAGTGCTATAAGTTTATTAACACGGAACTGGAAGATCCAAATAATCTTCGTTTAAACCGCTATAAATCAGTAATTTTCCATCATTTACTAATTAAGTGGGAAAAAAAGGAAAATTGTGGGGCAAAGTGGAATGTTTTTCTATCTTTGTAATAGTTCAGGTGTGTAATGACTTTTTTTACTGGAGAATATGATTGTAAGCTAGATGCCAAAGGAAGGCTTGCTTTACCTGCAAAGGTAAAGTCAGCATTGCCTGATGTGTCTACTCAAGAGCTTGTTTTAAGACGGGGTTTTGAATCGTGTTTGGTTTTATATCCAATGATCGAGTATAAAAAGATTATCAACCGTGTTCGGTCTTTGAGTGAATTCAATGAAGAGTACAGGCGTTTCCAACGAAGCTTTTTTAGAGGTAATACTGAAGTGGAGTTGGATGGTTCGGGGAGGATTAATATTCCAAACAGAATGATGACGTATGCCGCGCTCGAGAAAGAGGTTGTGTTGGTTGGCTTAGGAAATAGGGTCGAGATCTGGAATCCTGATCTTTATGAAGAAAATCTAATCAGTGACGCTTCAGAATACTCAAAGTTAGCCGAAAAGTACTTGGCAGAAGACTAACAAGTGATGGCTGAATATCATGTGCCCGTAATGCTCAAGCAATGTATTGACGGGCTGAACATCAAACCTGGCGGAATTTATGTGGATTTGACCTTCGGTGGTGGAGGGCATTCAATTGAAGTATTGAAGTATTTATCTGCAGAGGGTCAGCTTTATGGTTTCGATCAAGATGATGACGCGAGAGTAAATGCTCAACAAATAGAAAATCGTTCTTTCACATTTATACAGGCCAATTTTAGATACATCAAAAGGTATTTAAAATTACATGGGGTAGCTCAAGTAGATGGAATTCTGGCAGATTTAGGGATCTCTTCTCATCAGATCGATGAAGTGTCCAGAGGGTTTTCGATTCGCGGTGATGCTGAATTGGATATGCGAATGGACAGAAGTTCTCAAAAATCAGCAAAAACCGTCATTAACGAGTATGATGAAAAAGAGCTTCATAAGATTCTGGGAATCTATGGTGAAGTAAGGAATGCAAAAACATTAGCGGCAGCTATCGTCTCGCATCGTTTCTCAAACTCATTCGATACTACTTTTCAGTTAATCGAATTGCTCAAGCATTTCGCTCCTCGAGGCAGAGAAAATAAATACTTCGCGCAGGTATTCCAGGCTATCAGAATAGAGGTGAATGATGAGATGGGGGCTTTAGAAGAGTTCTTAGAGCAGAGCGCGGAGGTTATTAAGCCTGGAGGTCGATTGGTAGTGATGAGTTATCATTCTTTAGAAGATAGAATGGTCAAGAATTATATCAATAAAGGGAAGGTGTTTGGTGAAGTGGAGAAAGATTTTTTTGGAAACGAATTGAAGCCCTTTAGGGCAATTAATAGAAAGCCGGAAACGGCAAGTCAACAAGAATTAAAAGAAAACAGCCGGTCTAGAAGTGCTAAACTTCGATTAGCTGAAAGAATTGAAAATGGCACAGAATAAGTTTAGAATTAAATCGGAAGAAAAAGCTACAAAGAAAGGTTTCTTTGGGTGGTTGTCTTCTGGTCTAAAGCTAAGCCCGCAATGGGATTCAGGTCTGCCAGTTAAATACCTTCCAAAAATAGCTTTTGTAGTAATCTTAGGAATCATTTATGTGTGGAACAATCACTTTGCTGAGCGAGCTACACGAGAAATGGATCAATTGAACGAAGAGGTAGAAGACCTCAGGGCAGATGTAACCACGCTTGAAGCTGACTATATGTTCAGTAGCAAGCAATCTGAAGTAGCCAAGGAAGTTAAAAGCCTTGGATTAGAGGAGAGTATAGAGCCGCCAATCAAAATCGTAGTAGACGAAGATGAATATTAAGCACTCCATCTTACTACGAGTCAGAATTGCCTTTATAGTGGTGGTTTTATTTGTCTTGGCTGTTGTTTACAAATTGGTCGAGGTACAGGTAGTCGATGGTGATCACTGGAGAGAAAAAGCAAAGGTTAATCGATTAGAGTATCAAAAAATTAAAGCTACACGAGGTAGTATTTATGCAGATGGCAATGATCTATTAGCTACATCATTGCCTTTTTACAAATTGGCATTCGATCCGTCAGTTGTTGACGATGAAATATTTACGTCTAAAATAGACTCCCTTTCACTTTTGCTGTCGAAACATTTCCGAGATCATTCTTCAGACTACTATAAGAAGAAGATCTCGGAAGCTCGACAAATTAATACTCAGTATTTAGTCCTGAATCGTGAACTTATTAATTACCAAGACCGTGTTGAGATGCTTACTTGGCCAATTTTCCGCTTAGGTCAAATGCAAGGTGGTGTAATCTTTGAAAAAGAAGATGAAAGACATCGGCCCTTTAAGTCTTTGGCTCAAAGAACCATAGGTTATGTAAATGAAGATGGTGTTGGAGCAGGAATAGAGAGAAGTTTTAATAAGTATTTAGCAGGACGGGACGGAGAAGGTCTTTACCAAAGAGTTGCTGGCGGAAATTGGAAGCCATTAAATGCTTCAACGGATGTTAGGCCTATTGATGGTTTTGACATTCACACTACGATTGATGTAAATCTTCAAGATGTTGCTCAAAGCTCTTTACTAAAAGCCTTATCTACTTATGAAGCTGCTTATGGTACTGTTGTTTTGATGGAAGTTAGAACCGGTGAGATCAAGGCGATTTCTAATCTTGAAAGAACTGAATATGGAACCTATGCTGAAAGTTATAATCATGCCGTAGGCACGAATAATGATCCAGGGTCAACGTTTAAGTTGGCATCAATGCTAGCCTTACTTGAGTCGGGTAAAGTAGACTTGACCGATACTGTAGATACTGGTGATGGAACAATTGAATTCTACGATGGTAGGTTCAAGCTTACCGATGTTAAGCGTGGTGGCTATGGAAAAATCACCGCTCAAGATGTATTTGAAAAATCTTCAAATGTTGGAGTGGCAAAATTAGTAACTGAACATTTCGGAGATAACCCTCAAGAGTTTGTAGATCTTATTAAACAGACAGGTTATGGTCAATCTCTCGGTTTTCAATTGATGGGAGAAGGTGAGCCATATATAAAAGAGCCTGCAGACGAATCATGGTCAGGGACCAGTTTACCTTGGATGTCCGTAGGTTACGAGACAAGTCTTACACCACTTCAAACTTTGGCTTTTTATAATGCTGTCGCTAATGACGGAAGAATGATTCAGCCGATTCTTGTCAAAAGTATCAATCGGGCAAATCAACCAGTAGAAAGTTTTAAGGCTAAGGTTTTGAACAAGAAGATTGCTTCTGATGAAACACTAGAGAAACTTAGGATGATGCTAGAAGGAGTGGTTGAAAGAGGGACCGCTAGAAATATTAAGAATGATTACTATAAAATAGCCGGGAAGACAGGAACTGCTCAAAAGTTAATTGATGGTCGATATAGGACTCAGAGATATTATGCCTCTTTTGCCGGTTATTTTCCGGCAGAAGATCCTATCTATTCATGCATTGTAGTGATTGACGATCCAAAAGGATGGAACCGCTATGGAGGTGATGTTTCTGCTCCGGTCTTCAAAGAAATTGCAGATATGATCTACTCTCAGAACCTGGGAATTCATGATTCATTCGTGCCACAATACACTGCATCTACCGATGGTACTTTCCCTGTGATTAGAGCCGGACGTTTAAGTGAGCTTAATCTGCTTTGTAATGAATTAGGAATTTCAAACTACCCGGATGAGGAAGCTGAAGACTGGGTCAGAAGCACGGTGACAAACAATGTGATCATTTGGAAGAAAAATCATGATGATACAGGATTAGTACCAAATGTTCAAGGAATGTCCTTGAGGGACGCGGTTTACATCTTAGAAAACATAGGCTTAAAGGTTTCTATATCTGGTAGCGGGAGAGTAAAAAATCAATCAGTGGGGCCAGGGGCTCGGTTAAGTAAAGGACAAACAATAAAGCTTCAATTGGGCTAATGGCAAAACTAAAGGACATATTATATAGAGTGTCTTTGAAGTCAGTTTCTGGTGATATGGAAACTGACATCATAGCTTTGGCCTTTGACTCAAGAAAAGTTGAAGCTGGAACAGCTTTTGTAGCTGTTAAAGGTACTCAAGCAGATGGTCATGATTATATAGATGTAGCTGTTTCGCAAGGAGCAGCAGCAGTCATTGCTGAAGTCGTGCCAAAAGACCAAGTGGATGGTGTGGCTTATATAGAGGTTCAAGATTCATCTAAAGCTTTGGGATTTATGGCCTCCAATTATTTTGGAAATCCATCTAATAAACTTAAGCTCGTAGGAGTAACAGGCACTAATGGAAAGACCACATGCGTAACCCTTCTCTATCAGCTTTTTAGATCGTTAGGTTACAATACCGGTTTGTTATCTACGGTAGAAAATAGAGTCAATGAAGAAGTTTTATCGGCTACTCATACGACTCCAGATGCACTCACTATTAATAAAACCTTGGCACAGATGGTCGCTAAAGGCTGTACTCATTGTTTCATGGAATCAAGCTCGCATGCGATTGTACAAAACCGTATCGCAGGACTTAATTACGATGGCGCTGTCTTTACCAACCTTTCACATGAACACTTAGACTATCATAAAACCTTTGATGAATATATTAAGGCGAAAAAACTGTTGTTTGATGGGATACCGTCAACGTCATTCGCTTTAGTGAATTCTGATGATAAAAGAGGTGCTGTAATGCTACAGAATACGAAAGCTACTAAGCATAAATATGCTCTTCGTTCAATGGCAGAATTCAAGGCCAAGATCTTATCTAATACCCTTCAAGGTCTAGAATTAGATATGGAAGGGAGGAACGTGTGGTTCAAACTCATAGGAGACTTTAATGCCTATAACCTTTTGGCCGTATTTGGTACAGCTGTTCTTTTGGGTGAAGATGAAACTGAAGTGCTAGAGCAACTTTCTAATTTAAATCCTGCTCCAGGTAGATTCGAGCAGGTTCAAACCAATACAGGAATCACGGCAATTGTGGATTATGCTCATTCTCCAGATGCTCTGGAGAATGTACTATCGACTATTGCAGAATTTAGGACCGGGAATGAGAAGGTCATTACAGTGGTAGGCTGCGGTGGAAATAGAGATAAGGAAAAGAGACCAATCATGGCTAAGATCGCTTGTGATTTGAGTGATAAGGTTATCCTAACGTCAGATAATCCAAGGTTTGAAGATCCAATGGGGATCATCAAAGATATGCAAGAAGGAGTCACTCCTTCCAATTTCAGAAAGACATTAGTTATAGAAGATAGAAAAGAGGCTATTAAAGCGGCCTCTAGCATGGCTGAACCTAATGATATCATTTTAGTGGCTGGAAAAGGCCATGAAACATATCAGGAAGTTCAGGGAGAGCGACATGACTTTGATGATCGCGTGATTTTAGTTGAGATGTTAAACCTGATGCATAATCAGAATTAAAGATGCTATACTACTTATTCGATTTTCTTGATAAAGAGTATGACCTGGTTGGAGCTGGAGTTTTCCAATACATCTCCTTCAGGGCAGGTATGGCTGTGCTAATCTCATTGTTGATCACTATTACTTTTGGTAAGTCTCTCATTAATAAGCTTAGAAAGAATCAAGTTGGGGAGACAATCAGAGACTTAGGTCTCGAAGGTCAGATGCAAAAGAAGGGGACACCTACTATGGGTGGGCTTATCATTATTGCAGCCATAGTCATTCCAACTTTGCTTTTTGCAAAGCTCGAAAATGTATATGTCATTTTACTTCTCGTTACCACCTTAGTGCTGGGAGCAATTGGGTTCTTAGATGATTATATCAAGGTATTCAAAAAGGACAAGGAGGGTTTGGCCGGAAAGTTCAAAGTAGTTGGTCAGATAGCTGTTGGTTTGATTGTTGGTGCTACTTTATTTTTTAATGATGATGTAGTAGTGAGAGAATTCAGCGAGGCTCCTACCGAGATTCAGATAGAAGGAGATTCAAAGCTTGAATACACTGATTCGAAATCAACGACCACTACTATTCCTTTTGTGAAGAATAATGAGCTGGATTATAGCAGGTTCAATCCAACTGAAAACAACCTGATCACCGCAGCTATATATATATTGATCGTTATATTCTTTGTAACTGCCATTTCCAATGGAGCAAACATTACCGACGGTATTGATGGCTTGGCAGCAGGTACTTCGGCTATAATAGGTTTAACCCTAGCAATTTTCGCGTACATCTCTGGAAATGCCATATTCTCAGACTATTTGAATGTCATGTTCATTCCAAACTCTGGAGAATTAGTGATCTTTTGTACAGCCTTTGTAGGTGCTTGTGTGGGGTTCTTATGGTACAATTCATATCCAGCACAAGTCTTTATGGGAGATACTGGTAGTTTGTCATTGGGCGGAGTGATTGCTGTACTGGCCTTGGTACTTCGAAAAGAATTATTGATTCCTGTAATGTGTGGGATCTTCGTTATAGAAAACCTCTCTGTGGTTATGCAGGTGAGCTATTTCAAATACACAAAAAAGAAATATGGTGAAGGCAGAAGGATCTTTAAGATGTCTCCACTTCATCACCATTACCAAAAGAGTGAAATCCCTGAGCCTAAGATCGTTAATCGATTTTGGATCGTGGGAATTCTCTTGGCAATTATAACATTGGCAACATTGAAACTGAGATAAGATTTGGCTAAAAAACTGATCATATTAGGCGCTGGAGAAAGCGGAATCGGAGCAGCCTTGCTAGGAAAAGCAAAGGGCTATGAAGTATTCGTTTCTGATAGTGGCCAGATCAAAGAACAATATCTCAAAGAGCTTGAAAATTCAGCGATTGAATTTGAGCAGAATGGCCACACCCAGGATAGAATTTTAAAGGCAGACTTGATCGTTAAAAGCCCCGGAATACCAGAGACAGCCGAGTTGATCCAGAAGTTAAGGTCCAATGGAAACTTGATCATATCTGAGCTTGAGTTCGCTGCCAAATTCACAAATGCTAAACTGATTGGAATTACCGGAACCAATGGTAAGACCACAACTGCAATGCTTGCATATCACATTCTGAAGACCGGAGGTTACAAAGTAGGTCTAGGTGGGAATGTGGGTCAAAGTTTCGCTCGTCAGGTATTAGAGAATGATTTCGATTGGTATGTCTTAGAGATCAGCAGTTTCCAGCTCGATGATTCATACGATCTAAAATTAGAAATAGGAGTCTTGCTGAATATTACTCCAGATCATCTGGATAGGTATGACAACGACTTTCAAAAATATATCGCATCGAAGATGCGCATATTTCACCTTGTACACCTGGGACGTCATGCTGTCTATTGGCAGGATGACACCCAAATCGGGGAAGGCATTGCTAAAGCCACTAGTGGCCTCAATGTACATCCCTTTTCGCTCAGCGGAGACGCTGCTGAGATAACTTATATACAAAATGATAGGTTGTTTTATGTCCCTAATGGTATTGAGGTATCTGCCCCCAGAGCAGATATCTCAATCAAGGGACTACATAATGCGCTCAATGCCGCTGCTGCTGGGAATGCCGCTTTATTAGCTGGTGTTTCTAAAGAGGCACTACTTGAAGGTCTTAAGACTTTCAAAGCCGCAGAGCACAGAATGGAGCCTGTTCGTGAGATCAATGGAACTCAGTTCGTAAACGACTCCAAAGCAACCAATCTTGATTCAGTGAAATATGCCCTAGATGCCTACAATGCACCCATTATTTGGATAGCAGGAGGAATCGATAAAGGGAATGACTATAGCCTGGTTCGTCAGGTCGTAGAGGAAAAGGTGAAAGCCTTGATTTGCTTAGGCAAAGATAACACTAAGCTGTTGGCCTCATTCGAGAACTTGGTTCCTGAGGTAAAAACTACAACAGATTTAATTGAGGCGGTACGATGGGCCAGAGAATTGGCCCAACCTGGTGACACTGTATTGTTAGCACCGGCATGTTCAAGTTTCGACTTGTTCAAGAATTATATAGACAGAGGAAATCAATTCAAAAAAGCGGTCTTAGCCCTATGATGAATAAGATCAAAAGTTGGACGGACAAAAATGTTCAAGGAGACCCGGTCATTTGGCTGGTGGTAATTTGCCTTTCTGTTTTCGGAATTCTTGTGGTATACAGTGCTACGGGTTCACTTGCATATCGTGCGAGTTCTTCGAATGAGCACTTTCTTATAAGACATTCTATGATGGTCGGTTTATCCATATTTGTAATGTGGATAGCTCATAAAATTGATTATCGGTATTATGCTAAGCTTACACGTTTTGCACTGATCATTTCAGTGCCCCTTTTACTATATGCTTGGCAAAACGGAGTACAAGTGAATGGGGCAAATAGATGGATTGAATTACCATACATCGGCCTTCAATTTCAGCCGTCTGACCTTGCCAAACTAGCACTCATTGCCGCCTTAGCGACAATGCTGGCTAAAAGGCAACAAAAAATTGGCGATTTAAAAGAGTCTTTAGTTCCTATGCTAGCATGGTGTGGGGGGATTTGCGCCCTTATTGCCATGACCAATATTTCTACAGCTGTATTGCTTTTTGCGACATGTATGTTGTTGCTTTTTATAGGCAGGGTGCCGACAAAGTACCTAGCCATGCTTTTAGTGGTTGGTGTGTTTGCAGGATTGATTGCAATACAATTAGGTCAAAGAGGAAATACTGCATTAAGTAGAATCGATGAGTTTCTAGATAAGGAAGAGGTTCCTCATCAGTTAGAGCAATCTTATATCGCTATATCAACCGGCGGGGTCTTGGGTAAAGGCCCAGGAAATAGTGTGCAAAGAAACTTCTTACCAGAAGCATATTCTGACTTTGCCTTTGCGATAATTATTGAGGAGTACGGATTAGTGGGAGGTGTATTAGTGCTCTTTCTTTATTTGGTTCTACTCTATCGTGGAATGCGGGTAGTTGCTAATTCGGATAGGGCTTTTGGAGGTCTGCTCTCTGCAGGACTCACTTTTGCCATTGTAATTCAAGCCTTAGTAAATATTGGAGTTGTTGTTGGATTAGGGCCAGTAACAGGTCAAACACTTCCTCTCATAAGTATGGGTGGAACTTCATTGCTTTTCACAGGTCTGTCTTTAGGGATCATACTTAGTGTTAGCAGAGGCGAGCAAGAAGACTTTTCAGTCTTGGGGAATGATTTAAGGAATTCAGTTAAAACAGCATAAAATAGAAAATAAAGAACCATATCGATTGATCATAAGCGGAGGAGGAACTGGTGGGCATATATATCCTGCCATTGCCATTGCCAATGCGTTTAAATCTCGCTTCGAAGATGCTGAGATTCTATTCGTTGGGGCGAAGGGTAAAATGGAAATGCAGAAAGTTCCCGAGGCTGGATATTCAATAGAAGGATTATGGGTCAGTGGTCTTCAAAGAAGACTTACAATAAGCAATCTTTCTTTTCCATTTAAAGTGATCGATAGTTTATTAAGGAGTAAAAAGATCATCAGGAAATTTAAGCCGCATGCAGCAATCGGAGTGGGTGGTTACGCTTCCGGTCCATTACTCAGGATGGCTACGAAAAATAATGTACCTAGTCTTATCCAAGAACAGAATTCTTATGCTGGATTAACAAATAAGGTGCTGGCTAAAAAAGTCCAAAAGGTCTGTGTAGCCTATCCGAATATGGAGAAATTCTTCCCAGCAGAAAAAGTTGTGTTAACCGGAAATCCAGTCAGAAAGGACATCACAGAATTAAAAGATAAAAGGTCTCTTGGGCTTAAACATTTCAAATTGAATAATGAACAACCTGTTCTTTTGATATTAGGTGGAAGTCTTGGTGCTAGAACACTCAATGATAGTGTGATCATGAATATTCAGCAATTGATAAAAACTGGAGTTCAAGTTCTATGGCAATGTGGTCGCTTTTATTATTCTGAAATGAAATTGAAGCTTGATGACGAGCAAAATGCTGGTACAATTAAGCTACATAAATTCTTAAGAGAGATGGATCTGGCCTATGCGGTGTCTGACGTTGTGATCAGCAGGGCTGGGGCACTTTCAGTTTCTGAACTAAGCATAGCAGGTAAGCCAACTATTTTTGTCCCATCACCAAATGTTGCTGAAGATCATCAGACTAAGAATGCTCAGGCCATAGTCGACAATGATGCAGCAATTATGGTAAAGGATTTAGAAGCTAGAGAGATACTTATCAAAAGGGCGCTTGACCTTATTAAAGATGAAGCTAGGAAAGTCCAATTGAGTCAAAATATAAAGGCGATGGCTAAGCCAAATGCCGCAGAAGATATTGTAAATGAAATTGAGAAACTCATTGCATGAATTTAGAGCAGATACATAATGTCTATTTTATCGGTATCGGTGGTATCGGTATGAGTGCTTTGGCCAGATGGTTTAAACATAATGGAAAAAATGTGTCTGGTTATGACAAAACCCAAACTGGACTAACCAAGAGGTTGGAAGAGGAAGGATTTGAAATACACTTCACCGATGATATTGAGTTGATCGATAGAAGAGTAAAGACTGAGAAAGATTATACCCTTGTGGTTTACACACCTGCTGTGCCTATAGACCATCAAGAGCTGAATTGGTTGAAGGACAACGGATACGAAGTTCTAAAGCGAGCTCAGGTTTTAGGTGTGATCACTCAAAATATGAAGAGTGTTGCAGTTGCAGGAACTCATGGCAAGACAACAACTTCCTCAATGGTCGTTCATCTTCTAAAATCGGCTGGAATGGATTGCGCTGGGTTCTTAGGAGGAATTAGCGCCAATTATGATACTAATATGATTTTGAATGACTCTGCTGATGCGATTGCAGTAATAGAAGCAGATGAGTTCGACCGATCATTCCTTACACTTCATCCACATTGGGCGATAGTAACAGCAGCTGATGCAGATCACTTAGACATTTATGGAGATAAAGAAGCTCTTAAAGATTCTTTCAGGGAATTCATTGGAAGAATTGAGGAAGATGGAAAACTTTTTGTCAAAAATGAATTGGCGACAGAATTGATTACTGATTCAGCTCTCGACTATGAAGGCTATGCACTTACAGATGCATCCATAACTGCCGGAAACATCAGGTTTGAGGATGCCTCATTCATCTTTGATTACAGGAGAGATAATTTGGCAATTGAAAATATCAGGTTGAATGTACCAGGCTATCATAATGTTGAGAATATGATGGCAGCTATATCTGTGGCAAAACACTTGGGTGTCTCTGATGAACAGATCAAAGCAGGTGTTGAGTCATATAAAGGAGTAAAGAGAAGATTTGAATTCATCATTAAAAATGATCATTTGATCTTCATAGATGATTATGCTCATCACCCAGTTGAAATAACAGCATTGCTGAGATCTGCTAAAGATCTTTTTGCTGGGAAGAAAGTGACAGCCATTTTTCAACCCCATTTATTTACTAGAACAAGAGATTTTGCAGATGAATTCTGTAAAAGCCTTAGTCTGGCGGATGAGGTGATTCTTTTAGATATATATCCGGCCAGAGAAATGCCAATAGAAGGCATTAATTCAGAGATGTTACTTCAAGGGATATCTGCCGAGACTAAATCATTGGTTTCTAAAGAGGAGTTGTTCTCGAAAATATTGGAATCTAAACCTGAAGTACTCTTAACAGTAGGTGCAGGAGATATCGATAAACTTGTTGAACCCTTAAAAAAAGCACTATCATGAAAAATTTAGAGAATGTTTTGAGAGTGGTAGGAGTCATTTCAGGATGCGCACTTTTGGTGATCTTAGCAACTTCTGTTAATAACAGAGACATGGGATATAGGGTGGAAGATATAGATGTGGAGATTGAAAATTCCTTTGAAAATTTCTTTGTTGATGAGGAAGATGTTCTTGAGCTGATCATGCTTAATGAAGGTGATTCTATCTTAGGAGACGGTTTTAACAAAGTTCAACTTAAAGAGGTAGAAAGGAGAATTGAATCTCACAGTTTTGTAAAAGACGCAGAAGTATATAGAGACCTAAAAGGTCATCTGGTGGTTAAGGCTAGACAGAACAAACCAGTGGCTAGACTTATCGGGCCTAATGGAAACAATGCTTACATCGGAGACGATGGAGATCTTCTACCTGTTTCTCCTAAATATACAGCTAGGGTACCAGTTATTACAGGCAGGTATATAGATCAGTTAGCGGCCTTAGCAAACATTAATGAATCAGAAGATGCTACTGCCATTTTTAATGTCATAGATTTTATTAATAAATCAGGTTTTTGGACCATGCAGATTGGTCAGATAGATATTGACAATAAAGGATACATCGTGATGTACCCGCAAGTAGGTGATCAAAGGCTTGAATTTGGTTATGCCGAAAATGTAGAGAAGAAGTTCAAGAAGCTTGAGATTTTTTTCAAGCAGATCATGCCAACCAAAGGTTGGAACACTTATAACAAGGTAAATGTGGAATACAAGGATCAAATAATTTGTGATTAACCAATACCATGCAACAGGATAAAATTGTAGTAGGACTAGACATAGGTACAACAAAGATTTGTGCTATTGTCGGCACCAAAAATGAATATGGAAAACTCGAGGTGCTCGGAATGGGTAAAGCCGTTTCTGATGGAGTGATCCGTGGAATTGTAACCAATATCGATAAAACTATCATCGCAATAGAAAAGGCTATTGGTGAAGCTAGCGAACAATCAGGCATTGAAATCAATGTGGTGAATGTGGGTATCGCAGGGCAACATATCAAAAGCTCGATTCATCACGGCAGCATTACCCGTGATAAAGTGGATGATGAGATAACGGTAGAAGATATTAATCGATTAACGAACGATATCCATAAGATTGTCATGCCTCCTGGTTCAGAGATCATACATGTAATGCCTCAAGATTATATTGTTGACTACGAAGATGGTATTAAAGATCCTGTTGGTATGTCTGGGGTTAAAATGGAAGCAGACTACCATGTGATCACTGCACAAACCAACGCCATTAGAAATATTAATAAATGTGTGAAAAGGTCAGGATTAGAAATAGAGAATTTGGTATTGGAACCTTTGGCATCTAGCCTTTCTGTATTAAGCGATGAAGAAAAGGAGGCAGGAGTATGCTTGGTAGACATTGGTGGTGGAACAACTGATATTGCTATTTTCCACGATAGCATTATTCGACATACTGCAGTTATTCCTTTCGGAGGCAATATCATTACTTCTGATATTAAGGAAGGCTTAAAAGTGATGCAAAATCAAGCTGAGTTATTAAAGACTAAGTTTGGAAAAGCTATTGCCGAGGAGGCAAATCCAAATGAAATAGTTTCCATACCAGGTCTAAGAAATAGACCACCAAAAGAGATTTCCATCAGAAATTTGGCACATATTATTGAGGCTAGAATGGAGGAGATCATTGAGCTTGTACATGCCGAGATTATCACTTCAGGATACGCAAATAAGCTGGCTGGTGGCATTGTCATTACAGGTGGTGGTTCACAATTGGCATATGTACAGCAGCTATTCGAATATATGACTGGAATGGATGCTAGGATCGGATATCCGAATGAACACTTAGGCAAGTCTAAGGTCGAAGCGATCAAGAGTCCAATGTTTGCTACCACTGTAGGTTTAGTACTTTCAGGCTTTAGAGCGATAGATGAAAGGGAAAATCAGTATCAGGAGAAGCAGCCAGGTATGACTCGTAAAGAGATCAAAAGTCATAAAAAGGGAGCTGAGTTTTTCAGCAAATTGATCGATAAAACCAAAGGTCTTTTGATGGATGACTTTCAGGATAAAGGCGAGTACTAATAAAGAATTACAAATTAAGAGAGTTAGAACTTTCACTAAAAATTAAGCAACATGGCAGATTCTTATATGTTTGAACTTCCAAAACACCACAAGTCGATCATCAAAGTGATCGGAGTAGGCGGTGGTGGAAGCAACGCAGTCAACCACATGTATAATCAAGGAATTAAGGATGTGGAATTTGTAGTGTGCAATACAGATGCACAGGCGTTAAAAAGTAGTCCGGTACCTAATCGTCTACAATTAGGACTAGGCCTTACAGAAGGTTTAGGTGCAGGAGCGAACCCTGAAATTGGCAAAAATGCAGCCATTGAAAGCAAAGAGGAAGTACGAAACATGCTTGGAGATAATACCAAAATGGTATTTATAACCGCAGGTATGGGAGGAGGGACCGGAACGGGAGCCGCACCCGTGATTGCAAAGATCGCTAGAGACATGGACTTGTTGACAGTAGGAATTGTTACTGCCCCATTTAGTTTCGAAGGCAAGAAAAAAATGGCAGCAGCTAATCAAGGGATTGCTGAGCTTAAAGAAAATTGCGATACGGTACTTGTCATTCTCAATGATAAACTTCGTGAGGTTCATGGCAACTTACCGATTAGTCAAGCTTTTGGTGAGGCAGACAATATTTTAACTACTGCCGCAAAAGGAATTGCTGAGATCATTACAGTTCCTGGTTACGTGAATGTCGACTTTATGGATGTTCAGACCGTAATGAAAGGTGCAGGAGCTGCCGTAATGGGATCAGCTTTAGCCGATGGAGAAGGCAGGGCACTTAGGGCTGCTGAAATGGCCATCTCATCACCATTATTGAACAACAAAGATATTACCGGAGCAACCAAGATTCTTCTGTCTATTATTTCGGGAGAGGAAGCGGAGTTGCAAATGGATGAATTAACTGAGATCACTGAGTATATCCAAGAAAAAGCGGGTGACGATGCAGAGGTGATCTTTGGGCATGGTATCGATGCTGAGCATGGCCAGAATATTAGCGTGACTGTAATCGCTACGGGTTTTGAGGCCCCAGAGCTGAGGACTCAAAGTTTAGATTCAAGAAAAACAGTTATTGATCTCGAAAGTAATCGAGAGATTGAATCGAGGGAAGATGATTCTCTTACATCTGAGCACTCACAGACAGCGCTTTTCGACTCTAGTACGGAGAGTAATAAAGAGGAATCTAGGGCTGAAGCTTCTAATGATGAAGAGGAAGAAGATGAAACAGAAACAGCAGGTTACTCATTCCTTTCTACACTCGCGAGAAAGTATGAAGTGGAAGAATATGATCCTTCATCAGAGAGACCTGTTGAAAGCAATGATAATGAAGTAAGAAATCGGTCTTTTGAGAATGATTTCCATGAAGACAAAAATAAGAGCTTCTTAGAAATGAAACGAGTGAAACTTCAAGAGCAAGCCCGTTTGAGAGAAGAAAGACTTAGAGGGTCCTCAGGGAACAATATCAATAATGAAGATTTTAAAGATCAGCTGGAAATACCTGCTTATCAAAGAAGGCAGGTTAGGTTAAATGAGAATAGCCCTTCGTCTGAAAGAAATGTATCTAGATATAATTTGAATGATGACGATGAGATCATGGGCGATAATAAGTTCCTTCATGATAACGTAGACTAAGAAAAACAATTTTTATCGTCAGTTAAGATTAGAAATTGCAATATAAAAAAGACTGCCTGCTGCCATGGGCAGTCTTTTTTTATCCTTGAAAATTATTTAGAAATATTCTAAATAGCTTTCTTTTTTAAGTTAAAGCATCTTAATATTGCCACTCGATGCAATCAACAATAAGGCAAAAAGACGAAACTGGTATTAAAAAGATGGTTGTTTTTACCATTTTTATGTTCCTTGTTGGTACTGGTTTAGAACTAATTCTTCTCAGTCATTACGAAGACGAATGGCAGCTGATTCCAATCATCTTACTAGCCTTAGGTTTAATTGCATTCACCATTTTATTGGTCAGGTATTCGAGTATTCTGATGAGTACAACACGATCCATACTTGTGGCCTCTGGGTTAAGTGGACTCTTAGGAACTTATTTTCACATGAAAGCCAATTTTGAGTTTGAACAGGAGATACGCTCAAGTTTACCCACTGTGGAACTCTTATGGGAAAGCCTATCTGGCGCTTTACCAGCATTGGCTCCTATGAGTATGATTGTATTTACACTATTAGGATTTATTTATTTAAAAATCATAAAGGAAAACGATGAAACAATTTAAATTAAGCGCTTTGCTTTTAGTGACTATGGCTATTATGGCTTGTGGTTCAAAAAACAAAAGTGAAGAGAAAAACGATGTTACCGAACCTAAGGTTGAAAGCACACAAAGTGCGGTGGTACTGAATGCAAACCTTGCCACAACCGAAGAGCTGGTTGGGATAGAGCTTCCTGAAGCTTTTATTCAAAAAATCATGGATGGGCGACCTTTTCTAAGCATGAACGATTTTGATGCCATTGTTGGAGCTGATTGGAACAAGGAAAATCTCTACGGTAAAATTTTTATACCATTTAATCTCAATACAACAGCTGAGGCTGATTTTAAAATGATTCCTGGAGTAGGCGATAGAATGGCTCATGAGTTTGAGGAATATAGACCATATAATAGCATTCAGCAATTTAGAAGGGAAATTGGTAAATATGTAGAAGAAGAAGAGGTCGCTCGATACGAGAATTATGTATTTGTGCCAGTAGAATTAAATACGGCTTCGGAAGATGATATCAAAGCCTTGCCTGGAGTTGGAGACAGAATGGCTCATGAGTTTGAAGAATACAGACCTTATCAAAGTATCGAACAATTTAGAAAAGAGATAGGTAAGTATGTAGATGATAAAGAATTAGCTAGGCTAGAAAGATTTGTCTATCTAAAAGAGCGTTAAAGTTTTCTTAAAAAGAGACGACTCCAAAAAAGGTCGTCTCTTTTATTGTTAGGTCTTTCAGAATTCTGCTAGCTTTTCGGCTTGTTGAATTAAAAGGTTGTTATATAAGTCATTAGTTACTCTTTGGCCATCCCAATGTTTTTCAATTCCTGCTAGCTTAGGCTTCAATGCAAGAACATGCATGCCCAAGTAATTGAAAATATCAGTAAGATGAGACATAGCAAAGACCCCGCCTTGAACCCCAGATGAAACTCCGATCAATGCCCCTTTTTTATCACGAATCCCCTCAGGGTATTTAAGCCCATCAATAAATGCTTTCACCACTCCAGGAAAAGAGCCATTGTACTCTGGAACAACAAAAACGAGTTTGTCAGACGATTGCACTTTTTCTCTGATGACATTGAATGCTTCATTCTCACCATTGTTTTCGTAAAGTGCTGTCCCGGTAAAATCTGATGGGAGTGCGGCAAGATCTACAATCTGAGATTCACCCTCGATCTTAGAATCCAATATGGACTTATAGTATTGAGCAATTTTGGCGCTCATTGAATTCTGTCTGTTCGTTCCTACAACTATCGTTATCATTTCTTTTTTATTCGATGTAAACTTAATCCATTAACACTGATTATAGAATTCAGTTTGAAGTTTCTAATTAATGTATGTACATATAAATACATTTTGCCTCCCAAAAGTTCAAAAGATGTTGAGATATTTCTACACTTATGGATTTGACTATATCTTAGCTTTATGAGTTATACCGATAAGATTTTTCAATCAGTAGATTTTATTCAAAAACAAACTTCTTTGGTTCCTCAGTTTGGGATCATATTGGGGACAGGTTTAGGTGCCCTTGTGGAAGAGATTAAGGTAGAGAAAGAGATCAGCTATTCTGATATTCCGAACTTTCCAGTTTCAACTGTTGAAAGTCATAGTGGTAAGCTCATTTTTGGTGAACTAGCTGGAAAGAATGTTGTGGCCATGCAAGGGCGCTTTCATTTTTATGAAGGCTATGACATGAAGGAAGTAACTTTTCCAGTTAGAGTCATGAAGAAATTAGGTATTCAAAAGCTCTTCATTTCTAATGCGGCAGGTGGAGTCAATCTTCAATATCAGGTAGCAGACCTTATGATCATAGAAGATCATATAGACCTTACGAAAGAGAATCCCTTAACCGGTCCTAATCTCGATGACTTTGGTGGGCGATTTCCAGATATGAGTGAGCCCTATGAAAGGAAAATGATAGATGAAGCATTGGCAATCGCAGCGGTAAATGATATCAGGTGCCATGAAGGAGTTTATGCGGGTGTGAGCGGACCAAATTTAGAGACACGTGCAGAGTACAGGTACATAGCAAGAATTGGAGGAGATGCAGTGGGAATGTCTACTATACCTGAGGTGATCGTAGCGCGTCACATGGATTTACCTGTTTTTGCCATTTCAGCAATAACCGATCTTTGCGATCCCGATAATCTAGAAAAAGCAGAGATCTCCAAAATATTAGCAGCCGCCTTTAAGGCAGAAAAAGGAATGACTAAGATCATCAAAGAGTTGGTCAAGAAGCAGTAAATGATTGATAAGCTATTAAGGCCTGCGTATAACAATCTCTTGAACATCTGCACCCACTGGGATAGCCTTGATTTCTGAATCGGAAGTTTCTAGGAAGATGTAGTCAGTATTTTTCCCGATCAGTTTTCCTTTGATCATACGCTGATCCGATTCATAGATGATCTCCAGCATTTCTGTGCTTTTCTGATATTTCTTATACATGATGTCTCCATAGAAATCGGCTGCTAGAAAAAAGTATAAGATCAAAGTACCACCAAACATGATAGGTCGATACTTAGTGGCAAACTCCTTGGTCATGCCAAAATTGAAACGCTTGTGGGTTTTTGGACTTTTATCTTGCCATAGTTTATCGAGTCGG
>CBFIDS010000090.1:0-47088 GCA_965661435.1 Roseivirga sp. | reverse complement strand
AATTTTCTTATTGTTGCCAAATAGAGGTATTCTTTTCAGTTTGAGCGTTACTCCCGACATGAAAAATGAAACAATTGACCTGAAAAGAATGATTTCTATAGCAGGTATGTTAGGAAGATACTTAACTAGCACATTCATTACTGCAAAAATGAATGTAGCTAGCATCATGAAAAGTACTCCTTTAGAAAGCATGCGCAAAGATGCACTTTAACATTAATAATTGAGAAACAAATGGCATTGAAAGTAGGACAAAAAGCCCCTAACTTTAAACTGGAAAACACCAATGGCGAGCAGGTAGAGTTGAGCAAAAGCCTTCCTTGCATAGTTTATTTCTATCCTAAAGACTTTACACCAGGTTGTACTGAGGAAGCTTGTAGCTTCAGGGATAATCATCAAGTTTTTTCCGGATTAGATATACAAGTATTCGGAATTAGTAAAGACAGTGTTGTTTCTCATCAAAGATTCAAGAAAAAGTATGATCTCCCTTTTGAATTGCTAGCGGACACATCTGGAAGAGTTTGTAAAGCATTCAAAGCCTTAATGCCAGTTGTTTCTGTACCAAAAAGAATTACCTATTTAATAGATCAAGAACAAAAGATAAAGGCAGTCTATTCTGATCTATTCGGTGCAAGGAATCATATTAAAAGTATGATTGGCCAATTAAATGTTGAATAAATATCGAATTTCAGCGTTCGAATTATAAATTTACTGCCCAACTCATATATGGAAATGAGAAACTATCTAATCATTTGTTTACTAAGTATTCTGTGTATTAATGTAAGCGCACAACAATATGTCACCTCGGGAGATTTCGATAGGCTTTCAAAAGCCTCTATTGGTTTTGGAGGTAATACCTACATAGGTGAACTCCGACAATTCGATGATCCTAAATTGCAAACAGGTTTAAGTGTAAGCTTAGGGTATGAACATTTATTCACAGATCAAATTGCGATAAGAACTAGCTTGAGCATTTATAAAATTCAGGCAGATGATTCACTTTCAATTTCAACTGATGATAATATCAGAAATCTGAATTTCCAATCCACGAATTTCGAATTGACTATCCAAGCACTTTATTATCTTTTCCCACACCCCGCCAGCGGGTATAGAACCAGATCAACTGTCAATCCTTACGTTCATTTAGGATTAGGTGTAACCACGAATAATCCGAAGGCCGACCTTGCTGGCACTGAATATGACTTAAGACCATTATCATTAGAAGGAGTTCAATATGGAGGTTTAGCAATGGTAATACCTGTCGGGTTAGGGGTGAATTTCTTAATCTCAAAAAACGTGGACCTTCAACTTGAGGCACAATATACCATGGCATTAACCGGCTATTTGGACGATGTCAACTCCGTATATAGAGACCCAACTTCTTTTTCTGAAACCAATGGTGTTGATGCCATAACTTTAGGGCAGCTATCAGACCCTAGAACAACACTTACTCCCCCGGTCAGCGCACTTCCTTCCGGATCCCCTAGGGGTGATGGCACAAATGATGCTTACCTCAGGTTCGGATTCAGATTAGCATATTATTTACCAAAGTCGTTGTACGGAAAGTCTTCTATTCGTTGTAAGGCAATTAAGCGGACAAGATAATTCCATCTTTAATTTCTATTTTTCGATCGGATAATCCGGCCAATTCTTCGTTATGTGTAACGATTACGAATGTCTTATTGAACTCCTCTCTGAGTTTAAAGAATAGCTGGTGTAAAGATCTTGCATTTGTTGAATCGAGATTACCACTCGGTTCATCTGCAAAAATAATATCCGGGTCATTGATTAATGCCCTCGCTACAGCAACTCTTTGTTGTTCCCCACCAGATAATTCAGATGGTCTATGATCTTCTCTGCCACTCAACCCAAGACTCTCCAGTAGAACTTTTCCCTTTTCCCTCACCCCCTTTTCATTGTTTCCAGAAATAAACCCCGGTAAACAAACATTCTCAATTGCTGAAAATTCAGGTAATAGATTATGAAATTGAAAAACAAATCCAATATGCTGGTTCCTAAACCTTGCTAGTTTACGTGTTCCAAAGTCCAAGACATTTGTACTATTCAGAAAAAGTTCTCCCCGATCAGGAGAATCAAGTGTTCCTAAAATATGCAGCAGTGTACTCTTTCCTGCACCAGAGGCACCCACGATTGAAACAACTTCATTCCTAGTGACTTCTAATTCTATATTCTTCAATACTTGAAGATCATTATAAGCCTTTGAAAGGCCCTGGGCTTTTAAAATGATAGAGTCCATATTTTCAAACTTACACAATCAGTTGAAATGTACAGTAATATCCATGTGCATTAAACCAAATTCACTTGTTATTATAGGGTCAAAGATTTAGCTTCGCACCAAAATTAACCAGTCATGAATATTCACGAATATCAAGCAAAAGAATTACTTAAAAGCTACGGTGTAAAAATTCAGGAAGGAATTGTTGCTGATTCTGGAGAAGAAGCAGTTGCTGCAGCCAAAAAACTCAATGAAGAAACAGGTACCAGTTGGTATGTTGTAAAGGCACAAATTCATGCTGGTGGAAGAGGAAAAGGAAAAGTAAATGAAACCGGTTCTAACGGTGTTGTTTTAGCAAAAAGCCTAGATGAAGTAGCTCCGAAGGCTGAAGCCATCCTAGGCGGGACATTGGTTACTCACCAAACAGGTGCAGAAGGAAAAAAAGTTAACAAGGTCTTAATTGCCCAAGATGTTTATTATCCGGGTGAGACCGAGCCTAAGGAATATTACCTTTCTATTTTGTTAGACAGAGCTAAAGGATGTAATGTAATTATGGCTTCTACTGAAGGGGGAATGGACATTGAGACCGTAGCTGAAGAAACCCCAGAAAAGATAATCAAGGAATGGATAGATCCAAAGGTTGGCCTTCAAGGATTTCAGGCTAGAAAAGTAGCTTTCAAGCTTGGATTAGAAGGACAAGCATTCAAAGAAATGGTGAAGTTTATCTTCTCACTTTACAAGGCTTATGACAACTCAGATGCCTCACAATTTGAGATCAATCCTGTTTTAAAAACATCTGACAATCAAATATTAGCAGTAGATGCTAAAGTCAACCTAGATGACAATGGTTTATTTAGACACAAAGACCTTGCTGATTTAAGAGATATTAGTGAAGAAGCTCATGAAGAAGTTGAAGCTGGTAAATTCGGTCTTTCATACGTTAAGTTAGAAGGAAACGTAGGTTGTATGGTAAACGGAGCGGGTCTAGCAATGGCTACTATGGACATTATTAAACTTTCAGGTGGGGAGCCAGCT
This sequence comes from Roseivirga sp., assembly GCA_965661435.1. Taxonomy (GTDB): domain Bacteria; phylum Bacteroidota; class Bacteroidia; order Cytophagales; family Cyclobacteriaceae; genus Roseivirga. Next base: position 43,820 of record CBFIDS010000090.1, on the reverse strand, counting down.
AACTTTCTAGACGTTGGAGGAACCGCAAATGCAGAAACTGTTGAAGCAGGCTTCCGAATTATTATGCAAGACCCGAATGTCAAAGCTATTTTGATCAACATTTTTGGAGGAATAGTGAGATGCGACAGGGTGGCTAATGGTGTTGTAGAGGCCTATAAGAAAATTGGAAACATTGATATCCCTATCATTGTGAGACTACAAGGAACTAATGCAGAAGAAGCCGCTAAGATCATAAATGAAAGTGGACTTGCAGTGGAGTCGGCTATTGTTTTAAGTGATGCAGCTCAGAAGGTTCAAGAAGCCTTAGCTTAAACTCAAAATATTAATGAATATCATTAGCACCCGTAGCTCAACTGGATAGAGCACCAGATTTCGGCTCTGGGGGTTGAGGGTTCGACTCCTTCCGGGTGCGCAAAATCTCTGATCTATTCAGAGATTTTCTTTTATTGAGCTTTACTATTACGTTTGCCGGGATTTAGAATCAACCGACTATCCTACTTGACGAAAATATTTACATTTCTAATGCTAACATTAGCCATTAGCAAATTGGCTAATGCCCAATTAGATGAGGTTGAAGCAGACAAAGAGTATGTAGTAAATCGGCATTGGATGGTCTCATTTGGAATAGGCGCAGCAGCTTGTGATGGAGATTTACAAGGAGTGATTGGAAGCAATCATAGCATCAGACTTGGTCCATCAACCCTTTTCGGTATCAGAAAAAAAATTAACCCTAGATTCTCCTTGAGATTGAATTTAATCTATTATCAAATTTTTGGTGATGATAGAGATAATAATGGCAGTAATAGAGCAAGAAATTTGAACTTCAGAACAAATAACACAGAGTTATCTGCAATGGGTGTCTACAACATTATAAAGAGGAATGGCAATTATTCCGTCAATAGACCACAATTCAGTCCCTACATTTTATTCGGTATTGGCCGTAGCACAAATAGCCCGAAAACATTTCTCCCTAATGATGAGGGAACTATTCCGTCAACTTATGGGAATATCAGACAGAGGCTGAAGCCCCCGTGGATGGATACCCAAGAGAAGTCACCGTTCTCCCCTTTGGTTTTGGTCTTAGATTGAAGGCCCATAAGAACATGGACTTAATTGCTGAAGGCACCAGAAGATTTACATTTACAGATTATCTTGATGATGTAGCGGGCGTTTACGCAACAAGAGATGAGGTCATTGATTGGAATGGCGGTGTAGGATCTGAAAAGGCCAATATTGCTGTTCAGTTATATGATAGATCAGTTGAAGGAGGGTTCAGACCAATCCCTGCTGGTAGAATGAGGGGCAGTGATAATAACGATGGTTATTTCATCTTTACTCTTGGTGTAGAATTGTATTTACAAAGAGCTAAGCTTCAAAAGAGTTATATATCAAAACAAAAAACCAAATAGAATAAATTTTACTTATCTAATTCCTCAAACCTTGAAGCATTACTTTTATATTCTTTCATTATACCTTTTAGTTGCTTTACAATTTCCTCTTCTTTGACAATGTCATCTGAGGATAAAATCTGCTGATTAAGCTCTACAGATTGACGCACTTTATCAAATTTAATATGCCTTGTCTTAGCGATCATGATCTTAGGATGATGAGTTGCTAAATGATTCTCATTGAGGTCTAAAAGCTCTTCATAAAGCTTCTCACCTGGTCTGAGTCCGGTAAAAACGATTTTAATGTCCTTATCCTCTTCCAAACCAGAAAGGCGAATCATTCTTTTCGCTAAGTCAACAATCTTAATAGATTTCCCCATGTCAAAGACGAATATTTCTCCTCCTTCCCCCATAGTCCCTGCTTCTAACACCAAGCTACAAGCTTCAGGATAGTCTCTTAATAAAATTACTTTTTCTCTATTCGCATTAAGTGTTAAATCATGGTTGGCCAAGACTTGTATTAACGGTAGTTCATATGTTCGCTCTATATGACTTCCTCCATTGGTTACTTCACCATAAATGGTATAATTAATCCCTTTCAGCTTCACACTTAATTCAATATCCTTTACTCCTCCTGGACCTCTTATTTCTTCTTCTATTTTCTTTTCTAGCTCACTGGTTGTAAGACCCGAAGCTCTAATCCTACCAAGACTATTGATTACAATAAAACCGTCTTTATCAAGATTGTAGCCTGTTATATAGGGATCTCCAAGGCCACCATTATTACCATTGACACCATTACTATTATTGCTACTGCTGTTATTAACTGCATAACCCCTTCTTTGCCAAATGGGGTAATATTGCTCCACCGCTTCAAGTTCGGTTGCATAAAAATTAATTAGAAGGATATCATTAGGCTGAAGTCTATAATCCGTTCTTTTTAGCTCAATTAAGGTATCATTCTCTAGTTCAGCTTGATTCTCCTTATTTTGTAAATAGACTATCTTTTCGTTAGGAATACAACTACATGCCAAGCCTAAAACAAGACAAAAAACAAGTATCCTGTTCATAATGGAACTTACCTTTTTTGGACGCTGATTATTCAAAACTGTTGTTCGCTTCTTGACCGATTTCATAGACTTCCTTAGTCATTTTCAAAAATTCATTCATCTGATGGAGCGGAATCATATTTAGACCATCACTTAGAGCTATGCTTGGGTCTGGATGTGTTTCTATAAAATAACCATCTATACCTACCGCGCCAGCAGCCCGCGCCAGGAAAGGGGCAAATTGCTTCTGCCCTCCTGAACTCCCTCCCATTCCACCAGGTTGCTGGATGCTATGTGTTACATCAAATATCACTGGTGAATATTGTCGCATGGTAGGAAGGGCCCTCATATCGACTACCAAATTATGGTATCCAAAGCTAACTCCTCGTTCTGTTAATAAGACTTTAGAATTACCGGCATCTATTACTTTTTGCACAGCATGTTCCATTCCTTCAGGAGCCATGAACTGCCCTCTCTTAATCTTTACTGTTTTCCCTGTTTCTGCTGCTGCTATCAAAAGATCTGTTTGCCTACACAAATAAGCAGGTATTTGCAATGCTTCCGCCACGTCACTCACAGGTTTCGCCTGATGCGATTCGTGAATATCGGTAACAATTGGAAGGTCAAAATCCTGTTTAATCTGGTCTAACAATCTTAACCCCTCATCTAATCCTACTCCTCTAAATGAATTTATCGAAGTACGGTTAGCTTTATCAAAAGATGCTTTAAATATATAGTTTATATCTAGCCTATCGCAAGTTTCTTTAAGTGTATCTGCCACCTTTGCACAAACGTCATAGGATTCAATTGCACATGGTCCTGAGAATAAGACCATCTTTCCTCCACCAACTTCGATATTATCTGTTATGCGTACCTTTTTATCAAAAATCCTCATGATTTCATTCGCTCTATGATTAAGTTATACCTTCCCTGAGATTCTAGAACTAAATCTGACAGTTCTCTCAGTGCTCCATCGCCACCTTTTGTTTTTAAAACAAGATCTACTTCTGCTTTAACCTTATGATGTCCATCGGCTGGGGTAGCCGAAAGTCCGCATTTCGATAAGATTGGAAGGTCATTAATATCATCCCCGATAAAGGCGATCTCCGAATTATCTAATTGATGTTGAGTTTTGATCTGATCGTAAATTTCTCCTTTATTCTTAATGCCGTGATAATGAATATCAATCTTGAGTTCTTCACATCTATTACGAACTACTTTTGAATCTCTGCCAGTAATTACTCCTGTTAAAATACCAAATGTCTTTAAGTGTTGTATGATCTGTCCATCTTTCACATTAAATTCTTTCGACTCTAAACCGTTGTTATCATAAATGATCTTTCCATCTGTCAGAACACCATCCACATCAAATAAAATAGCTTTGACTTTTCTGGCCTTAAGTACAATCTCTTGATTATATTCTTTCAATTCAATCAATAATTACGACTTTAATTACTTTCTAAAATCCTTGCCTTTAACTCAAAGCAATTTTTATATATTCAAGAAGAAAATTGAATAAAGCATGAAGATATTCAAATTTGTCTTATCCCTCATTTTATCCATTACGTTATTTTATGGCTTAAACACAAAATTTGGTGACATCCCTCCCCTAGGGAAGTTCCTTTCACCAAATCAGGGGTTTTGGCAAAACGAAAAATCCATTGTTGAATCAAAGGATTTTGAATTGGATGGATTTATTGAACCAGTTTCCGTCCACTATGACGAACATCTTATCCCTCACCTTTTCGCTCAAAATGATCTGGATCTTTATCGAGCCCAAGGTTATGTAACTGCACAGCATAGACTTTGGCAATTAGAGTTTCAAACTCATGCATCTGCTGGAAGACTCTCGGAGATAGTTGGTGAAGCAGCTCTGGAATATGACAGAACCCAACGAAGAAAAGGGATGGTCTATGGTGCCGACAATGCACTCGAGACCATGGCTAATGACCCCGAAATTCAAGAACTATTGAAGGCTTATCGAGATGGGGTAAATAGCTACATTGAATCTCTTTCACCCAAAGATTATCCGGTAGAATACAAACTACTAGATTACGTCCCTGAGCCTTGGACTCTTAAGAAAACAGCTCTACTCCTCATGTACATGACTGATATGCTTGCAGGAGGTGATTCTGATCTAGAATACACTAACTTTATTTCAAGGTACGGTCGAGAACGATTCGACTTTCTTTTTCCTGACTTCTTTGACCTGAATGATCCGGTGATACCTTCTGACAGAGATTGGAGCAATTGGGATGTTTCTGTCCCAGAATCTCCAAAAGGTGACTTTCCATTAGATCAGATCGATCAAGTTATGCCCAAACCAAATCCAGACAATGGAAGTAACAACTGGGCCGTAGGGCCTGACAAATCCTATTCTGGTAATCCTATTCTAGCCAATGACCCACACTTAGGACTTAACCTTCCTTCTATTTGGTACGTGATGCAGCTATCTACTCCAGAAAAGAACACATTTGGAGCTACCCTTCCAGGTGCTTTAGGTATTGTCATTGGATTCAATAATGATATTTCATGGGGCGTGACGAATGCTACCAGAGATGTTAAAGATTGGTATAAGATCACTTTCAAAGATGAAAATAGAGATCAATACCTACATGATACTCAATGGAAATCTACTAACAAAAGAATTGAGGTTATAGAGATTAAAGGAAAGGAAACTTACTATGATACTGTGATCTACACCCATCATGGCCCGGTAAGCTATGATCATACATTCATGTCGGACAATCCTAAGGAAGGTTACGCCATGAAATGGACAGGTCACTTGGGGGGAAACAACCAAAGAACACTCTTTGAACTGAATGGAGCCAAGAATTATGATGAATATAAAAGTGCTTTAGTTCATTTTGCAGCACCAGCTCAAAACTTCGTATTTGCTTCTGGAGAAGGAGATATTGCACTTTGGATTCAAGGGAAACTACCCAACAAATGGGAAGGTCAGGGCAAATTCTTAATGGATGGGTCGCACCCACAGCATGATTGGCAAGGTTGGATTCCACAAGAACATAATGCTCATGTGAAGAATCCAGAAAGAGGATTTGTCAGTTCTGCAAATCAACATCCTGTTGATGAATCTTATCCCTACTATGTTTTCAATGATGGCTATGAAATGTATCGAAACAGGGTGATCAATGATTTCTTTAGAGGAAAAGAAAAATTCACCCTTCAAGATTTTAAAGACCTTCAGAGCAATAACTATAACCTTAAAGCGGCTGAGCTTTTGCCTCATATGATTCAGACCATGTCCAAAGAGGGCTTGAATCCCGATCAGCTAAATTACCTTGACTTAGCTCAAAACTGGGACTTTTATAATGAGTTTGATTCTGAAGGCGCCAGTGTTTGGGAAGCTTGGTGGTCAGTGTTACGACCATTGGTTTGGGATGAGATAAGAGAGGACGAGTTGGTATTGGATTACCCTTTTACGTATCAGACCATTCACCTTTTAAAAAACTATCCCGAAGACCCTTTCATGGACATTCAAGAGACAGCTGAAATCGAAACCGCTACTGAGCTATTTAGAATCTCTTTTGAACAAGCAGTTGAAGATCTAAATGAAGCCAAAGTACAGGGGAATGATCTTAACTGGGGAAATGTAAAATCTACTTATGCTGGACACTTGCTTCAAGCTTTGCCGGCCTTCTCTCGATTTAATTTACCTATTGGTGGGAATAGTGGCATCGTCAATGCAACCTCTCGAAATCACGGTCCTTCTTGGAGAATGATCGTGGAGATGTCAGATCCTCCAAAAGCATTTGGTGTTTATCCTGGGGGACAATCGGGGAATCCTGGAAGCAAATACTACGATGACTTGGTAGATATTTGGGCTTCTGGCGAATATCTGGAACTAAACTTTATGCAGAACAATGTTCCAAATGAAGGAATTATTTTCACTCAAAATTTAAAGCCAGTAAAATGAAAATAGCGATCAACTTTATCTTAACCCTTGTTTTAGGAGTTGTACTATCATTATTTCTTCCTTGGTGGGCAATTATGATAGCCGCTTTTGTAAGTGGCGCAATCGTTCGCCTAAAAAATGTAGCTACCTTCTTTGCACCTTTTTTTGCAATAGCGACCTTTTGGTTCGTAAACGCTTGGGTTCTCACCAGCTCCAATGATTTTATTTTGAGCACCAAAATCGGAGTTCTGCTTCAGATCGGAGAAAAGCCCTTTTTGGTATTGCTAATTACAGCATTGATAGGAGGTTTAGTCGCAGGCGTTGCAGGAATTTTTGGCAACCAAACCCATGCTATTTTAGCAAACGACAACAGATGAATACCATCTCCAATAAAAATCATTTTGTAATAGATTTTGATAGTACTTTCACAAGTGTTGAGGCACTGGACATTCTTGGAGAGATCTCTTTGGCAGAGCACCCTGAAAAGGAGAAAAGGCTCAAGCGAATTAAGGATGTTACTGATTTAGGAATGTCTGGGGAGCTCTCGCTGAGAGAATCTTTGGAGGCTAGAATAGAAATACTGGATGCCAAAGAAGAGCATCTATCCGAATTGGTTAATAGGCTGAGAAAATTGATTTCAAAATCAGTTTTCAGAAATCACGACTTTTTCAAAGCCAATGCAGATAACACCTACATCGTTTCAAATGGCTTTCGGGACTTTATTGTACCTGTTGTTAGTGAATTAGGCATTAAAGCAGAGCACGTTTTTGCTAATGAATTTGTTTATGATGAAGAGAAGAACATCATTGATTTCGATCGCAACAATGTGCTGTCTGAAAATGGCGGAAAAGTAAAACAAATTCAACACCTTGAATTAGAAGGCGATATACACATGATCGGTGATGGCTACACAGATTATGAAGTAAAAAAGGCAGGCATAGCTAATAAATTCTATGCTTTTACCGAAAATATAGAAAGGGAGAATGTAAAGGCAAATGCCGATCATATTGCTCCAAGTTTTGACGAAATATTATTTACCAACAAAATGAGTGGAGCTCTATCCTACCCCAAGAATCGAATTAAAATGCTACTTCTTGAAAGCGTGCATTCCCGTGCTCTCGAAAAATTGCGTGATGATGGATTTTCAGTCGAGAGTTATCCAGCAGGGTTAGATGAAGACGAACTTTGCGAAAAGATCAAAGGCATTCATGTCTTGGGTATTCGATCAAAGACTCAGGTCACCGCTAAAGTTTTAGAACATGCCAACAAGCTTATGGCTATTGGTGCCTTCTGCATTGGCACTAACCAGATCGACCTAGAAGCTGCCCTTAAAAAAGGAATTGCTGTCTTCAATGCTCCATATAGTAATACAAGGTCTGTTGTAGAATTGGCAATAGCAGAGATCATCATGTTGATGCGTGGAATTCCTGACAAGTCAGCAGATATGCATCAAGGAAAATGGTCAAAAACAGCATCGAACTCTTATGAAATAAGAAATAAGAAGCTTGGGATTATTGGTTACGGGAACATCGGTTCACAACTCTCAGTTCTTGCCGAAAATATGGGGATGCAAGTCTTCTATTATGATATCGAAGAAAGGCTAGCCTTAGGGAATGCCACTAAATGTAGTAGTCTCGAAGAATTACTTTCTATATCGGATATGGTCTCTCTTCATATTGATGGAAGAGATGAAAATGAGGGATTTTTTAAAGAAGAGCATTTCGACTTAATGAAAGACGGAGCTATTCTTCTGAATTTAGCACGAGGACCTGTAGTTAATATTCAAGCACTCAAGAAAGCCATTGATTCAGGTAAAATTCTTGGAGCAGGTGTTGATGTATTCCCCGAAGAACCCAAAAGCAATAACGATCCTTTCGAATCTGATTTAATTGGAAGTCGTAATACCCTTCTCACTCCACACATTGGAGGAAGCACCCAAGAAGCCCAAGAAAACATTGCTGACTTTGTGCCAGGTAAAATCATGGATTACATCAATACGGGAAATACTACACTTAGTGTGAACTTCCCTAATATCACTTTGCCATCATGGAAAAATGCCCACAGATTGATTCATATTCATGCTAATAAGCCAGGGGTACTAGCGAAGATCAATCAAATATTAGCAGAACACGAGGCTAATATTGATGGACAGTACTTAAAAACAAATGAAACAGTTGGTTATGTGATCACCGATATAGATAAGGCTTACGATAAGGATTTGATCTCTGCTCTGAAGAATATTGAGCAAACCATTAAATTTAGAGTTCTCTATTAGGCTTTCAACCATAAGCCAGATACTTTTTGATTCATATGTGATTATGTGCTAGTTTTCGGTATAACTGGAAACTAAAACTATGAATAGAATCAATTTAATCCTCAAAGGCTTTGTCCTGGGCCTTTGCTTGATTATCACAGCATGTGGAGGTGGCGAAAAAGCCGATTCCATTTACTATAATGGAACCATATATACGGTAGACGACTCCAATCCACAAGTAGAGGCTGTAGCCGTGAAAGATGGAATGATCATGGCGATTGGAGCACAATCTGACATCATGAAATTCGAAGGTGGAGATACTGAGATGGTAGATTTGATGGGTCAGACCATGACTCCTGGATTTATCGAATCTCATGCTCACATGATGGGTGTAGGTTATAATAAACTTGAACTAGACCTCATGTACGTAAAAACTTATGATGAATTGGTTGAGAAAGTGGCTGAGGCAGTTGAAAATGCTGAGCCAGGAGAATGGATTACTGGTAGAGGTTGGCATCAAGATAAATGGATCGAAAAGCCTGACAATATAGTGAAAGGCTTTCAAACTCATGATAAGATGAGTGCGGTAAGCCCAGACAATCCCGTTTGGTTGAGACATGCCAGTGGTCACGCGGCATTCGCCAATTCAAAGGCCATGGAAATGGCAGGAGTAAACAACTTAAGTATTGAAAGTTTACAAGGAAAAGTTGAAGGTGGTGAGATCATCAAAGATGATTTGGGTAATCCAACAGGTGTATTTACAGAAAGAGCGGGGTCTGTTGTAGGTAGACTCGTTCCACAAGAAACTGAAGAACGAGCAGAGCAGGCTTTACAAATGGCAATCGATGAATGCCTAAGACTCGGTATTACTAGTTTCCATGATGCAGGTTCTGGACAAGCATTCATAGACAGACTACAGAAATTCAAAGAGCAGGGGAGACTAAAAGTCAGAATGTATACCATGCTCACTGGACGTCAGCCTTCATTATTGGAAGAATGGTATGAAAAAGGCCCAATGATCGATCCTGATCACTTCCATACGGTTAGATCAATCAAGCTTAACTGCGATGGTGCATTGGGCCCAAGAGGCGCCTGGTTATTAGAAGAGTATGCCGATAGACCTGGTCATTATGGTCACGAAACACTACCAATGCAAACGGTAACCGATGTCTCTGAAAGAGCTTTGGCATCAGGTTTCCAAGTGTGCTCACATGCTATCGGTGATCGAGCTAATAGAGAGATATTGGATAGATATGAAGCCGCTTTCGACAAATACCCAGCCGTAGATAGAAAAGCTGAAAGATTCAGAATCGAACATGCACAGCATCTAACTGAAGAAGATATTGCTCGCTTTGGTGAGATGAATATTGTTGCGGCCATGCAAGCTATTCACATGAGTTCAGACAGACCATGGGCGATCGATAGACTTGGCGAAGAAAGAATTGTAGAAGGTGCTTATGTCTGGCAAAAGCTAATGGATGGAGGCGCGGTTGTTTGTAATGGAACAGATGCCCCCGTAGAGCCATTAGACCCTCTCCCATCTTTCTATGCATCCATTTCAAGAAAAACCTTAGAAGGATTGCCAGAAGGTGGTTATGAAGCTGATCAAGCAATGACAAGATCTCAGGCTTTGAAATCTTATACTTTGGACGGTGCTTATGCAGAGTTCGAAGAGGATTTCAAAGGTTCTATTGAAGTAGGTAAAGCCGCAGACTTTGCCGTTTTTGATAAGAACATTATGAGTATTCCTGAGCAAGAGATTCTAGATGCTAAAGCTACCATGACAGTTGTTGCAGGTAAGATCGTTTATAAGGGAGAATAAGTTCCGAAGGTTACACTAAAAGCGAAGCCTGTATAAAATTAAAAAAGCCGCTAAAAAGCGGCTTTTTTATTAAACCCATAAGAACTCAAAGGTTGATCGAACCTCTATAAAAGACAAGATTTGGGCTGTCCTTATTCTCGCAACAGTCCACTGTTATCCTGCGCTAAGCACGAGGTACTGACAGAAGTCAGCATGAGGCCTTGTTTTGAGAGAGACTCACCCGGTATTTGAGTTAAAATTGTAAAGTTCGAAAACTAGTCTAAGCTCAAATGGGTATATCTTTCAATACTTATACAAACATAGAAAGCCTAAAGTTTCAGTAAAAATGAAATAGATAGTATTTATGTTCTGACTTTAATAAAGTTTAGGTAGATACTTTTTCTACGACCTTTTTCTTAGCTTGCGAGTTTACTGAAGACTCCAATCTTGACAAAAAATAAGGACATCATCTTCTCCAAGGATCTGACATTACACTTTGTATCCTACTTTTTCATGGCATGCTCCTTTTACTTTCTGCTGCCTACTCTTCCTGTATATGCAGTTAATGCACTGAATGCCAACAATAATCAAGTCGGTTATATCATTGGTGTATATGCCCTCTCTGCTTTACTAATTCGGCCTTTCTGTGGTTATGCATTAGATGCTTACGGCCGTAAATCCGTCTATATCTGGGCTCTGGTATTATTTACGATTCTTACAGCCCTTTATCATTTCTCGGCTACGTTCTTTATACTCTTGGTAATCAGGGTATTTCATGGTTTTACTTGGGGTACAATAACTACTGGAGGAAGCACCATTGCAGCAGATATTATCCCTGAATCAAAGCGTGGAGAAGGCATAGGTTACTTCGGACTAGCCATGACATTTTCGGTGGCTCTCGCACCTTACGCTGGTGATCAGATCATGGGTCAGAATAATTTCAATAACTTGTTTACCATTTCAACCATTGTAGCATTAGTATCACTTGTCTTGATCTTCTTTGTAAGGATACCTAAGATAAAGACGGGCGAAACTAAACTCGAGCTCTCTAAGATGTTTGACAAGCGAGTTAATAGAATTGCGGTTGTAATGTTTACTTCAGCGTTTCCTTTCGCTGCTATCATCACATTTATTCGTATCTATAGTGATGAACTCAATATAAATCAAGGTGCCTTATTCTTCATTTTTATGGCATTAGGTGTGGCTGTAGTAAGGTTAGTAGTTGGAAAGATCATGGATAAGAAAGGTCCAACTCTTCTAGTAATTGTTGGCTTGGTCGTTTCTTTGATAGGACTTATCTGGCTTCGCTATGTCGATAGTTTCTGGCCTTTGATGTTTACAGGTGTCTTGGTCGGTTTCGGCAACGGAATTATCATTCCTACAGTGCAAACTATGGCCCTTAATATTGTTCCTGAAGAATCTAGAGGAGCTGCTAGTGCTACCTATTTCTCATCAATCGATCTTGGAATTGGAGCAGGTTCAATAGCACTTGGATATTTAGCAGAATATTATGGAATTGGTATGATGTTTTTCATCTGCGGACTCATACTTTTGTTCCCTATAATCTTCTACTTCTTATTTGTTAGAAAGCACTATTTCAAACATCTCAAGATTCAAAGGGAACTAATCGATGACTAAAAAAATATTCTTCACTCCAGGTCCTTCTGCACTTTATTTCACGGTAAACGAACATTTAAAGACTGCCATGAAAGAGCAGGTCATGGAGATTAACCATCGCAGTAAGCAGGCTGAAAGGTATTTCAGAGATGCTGCAGCAAACCTGAAGCAGTTGATGTCTATTCCTCAAGACTACCAGATCTTCTTTTTAAGTTCCGCTACGGAAATTTGGGAAAGACAACTTCAGAACTTAGTTATTGATAGATCATCGCATTACTGCTATGGTGCCTTCTCTGGTCGGTTTTATGACTTTGCCGTTAAGATGGGGCTGAATCCACAAAAACTCAACTCAACATTTGGCGAACTTCCTGATACAGACCCTGAATTGATCGATCCTAATACAGAATTGATAAGCATGGCACTTAATGAAACCTCAACCGGTGTTTCATTCCCTACCGATCAAATCATTAAAATAAGAGAAGCGCATCCTCAAGCATTGATCGCTGTTGATGGTGTTTCTGCGTTTCCTGTGATCGATGCTGACTTTAGTAATATCGATAGTGCTTATTTTTCTGTGCAAAAGTGTTTTGGACTACCCGCAGGTCTCGGTGTATGGATAGTGAGTCCAAGGGCAATTGAAAAAGCAAATCAGAAACTGAAGGAAGGACATTCCATAGGCAGCTACATGTCTTTACCAAACCTAGTAAAGAATGGCATCAAAGCACAAACTACTTATACGGCTAATGTTCTAAACATCTATCTGCTTTCAAAAGTAAGTGCTGATATGCTAGTAAAGGGAATTGATGTGATCAGAAGAGAATCTAATTACAAGTCTTCTTTGCTCTATCATACCATCGAAACACACCCAAAGCTTTCAGCATTTGTTAAGGATAAAAGCCTTAGATCAAAGACAGTTGCAGTTGCCAACACTTCAATAGATTCTAAAGAGATCATAGACTTCTTATATTCCAAAGGCATGGTAATTGGTAATGGCTATGGAGATTTTAAAGGCAAGCAGATCAGAATCGCTTCATTCCCTACCCATTCCAAAGAACAGATAGAATATTTAGTAGACACATTGAATTCCTTTTAACTTTAATAATTATTTCTTCTACCTCACTTCATATTGATGTGATAAGAAATATTAATTTTGCAGTGAATTTTTAGCATATGCCTAGAAGAGAAAAAGTAATGGTGCTGATGGATACTTCAGATGCGGATAAAACCCTTCTGAAGTTTCTAGAGATTATTGCAACCACCAACGAAACTAAGGAGATACACATTTTTAACAGTATCTCAGAAATGAAGATTCCTGAGGGTGTTTTAAAGGATTTCCCTGAGATCAAAGATAAATCTATCGAGGAAAGAAGAAGTAAAATTAATGCCCTTGTTAAAGAGCTTCTTCCTAAAAGCCTTGTCGAAATCTCTACCATACATGTAAAAGAGGGTGCTCCTTCTAAGTCAGTTTTGAAGTTCGTTAAAAAAAACAATATCGACTTGATCTTGATGGGTCGTCATAAAAACTTTGTTGGCGGTGGCATTTTATCTAACCGACTAGCTAGAAGAGCTGCCTGCAGCCTTTTCATCGTACCAGAAGACGCACAAGCTAGTGTTGACTTACTTCATGTGCCTTGCGACTTCTCAGATCATTCTAAAATTGCCATGGAAGAAGCGATCAGAGTAGCTAGAAAATATGATGGCGTGAAAATCGTATGCCAGAACGTTTTTACAGTTCCTGGAGGATATCATTACTCTGGTAAGACCTATGAAGAGTTTGCTGAAGTGATGAAATTGAATGCTGAAAGAGACTACAGAAAATTCATGGCCAATATTGATCATGAAGGGGTGAACCTAGAAGTAGTTTATTCATTGGATACAAATGATAACCCCGTAACAGATATCATTGACTTTGCCCATGAAAATAATCCAAGTGCTATTTTCATCGGTGTAAAAGGAAGAACCTCTACTACTGCCCTTTTCATTGGAAGTAGAGCCGAGCAGCTAATTCAATACAATAATGATATTCCAATGATGGTAGTTAGACCGAAAGGTCAAAATGCGGGCATCATAGATCTGTTGAAAGAAATCTAATCAGTCTTAAAAATACAACGCTACTTCATCTCTAATTGATTTCAAGATGAAGGAACTCTGTATTAATAGTCAATTGAGATTCGAAATAAGACTTTTATTGTCCCTTTAGTCTTTTCTCCTCAGCCTCAACCCAAGTCAACAAAATCTTGGTCTCTTCGTCTGTCAGTTTTCTTTCGGGAAAGCGCTCAACCATTCTAGCTGGAGGCATCTTACCTTCTTCAAGTACTTCGAACATTTCTGCAATAAAATGCTCTTGCTCTTCAAGGTTCATGTCAGGAACTTTCACCCACTGAAGCTTCTCACGAGCCTTTTCGTTTCTGGCATCAGGCTTATGGCATCCCATACATTTGTTTTCTACAATAGCCTTCACATTGTCTGGAAGTTCAATTTTGTCTTGTCTATCATTGACTAAAGACAATTCATCATTAGGAGAAATTGCAGTGGATATAAAAATCACTGCTAACAATATAAAAAATAGATTGACTTTTTTCATTTATAAAATTTTATTGAAAGTGTCGAAATCAGAAGAGCAATGCTCATGAAATTATATGAAAGGTTTACATCTCAATGCCTTATAGGTATTCTATAGATAGCAATCTGAATTGCACTATATACGTTTCTAATTATCTTCAATCCTCTCAGCTTCCTTATCAAGCCAATTCAACAATCTATTAGACTCTACTTTCGTCAACTCCAATTCAGGAAATTGCTTTAAGGTCTTCTTGGGGGGCATTTTATCCTTCCTGATCACCTTGTACATCCTCTTGATGAATTTACGTTGCTCACCTAAATCATAATTCGAAACCTCCACCCATTGTAGCTTCTTCTTTGCACTATTATTGACAGATTTAGGTATATGACAATTCAAGCATTTGGCATTAATGATCATTTCCACTTATTCTGGGAATATGATAATCTGATTTTGAATATTTGAATCGACAATTCTCTGCTGGCACATCAGATCATTTACTTTCCCTAAGATCAATAAAATCGCACAGGCAAAAATACACCTCATTCTTACAATCATATACTATTAGCCTGTGCTTCCTTTTCTGCCAAGGCTTTTGCTGTCAATTTCTTCAAGAAGAAGAGTGCAATGAGTAAGGCTGCCATTGGTATAACTGTATATGAGAAGGCCTGATCAGCTCCAAGGTTTTGAAATAGTATTCCTATAATTCGTGACCCTAATGTTCCTCCTAAGGCTGAAAATATGATAATCAAACCAGACATGGGACTGTGTAGCCTTTTGGGCAAAGCACTAAGAACTGCAGAATTGAGCAAAGGATAGATAGGAGCAATAAATAAGCCCACAATAGGAAATGCATATCCAATTAAAGGCACATCTGCTAATGTTTCAACCACTCCTATATCAGCATTGACTGCTTTAGGTAAAACGAAAAGCACAATGGCCATCGAAATCAATATACATACTGTTAGGATCGTAACCCATGAGAATCGTTTAGCCATTTGACCCGCTAAAACTCTACCAATCCCTAGAGAAATGGCTAAAATACTTGCCATCATTATAGCAACATTCTCTGGAAGGTTAAGTACTTTATTATTGAAGGTAGGTAGCCATGTCATAATTCCTTGCTCGATCATTACGAACAGAAAAGCTGCTGCAACAAATACTATAACCAATACTTGAATGATCAGCTTGATCATTTGCATAAAATCTTCTAGTAACCCTGCCCCAGGAGCATCATAACTTTGATCGAATTTGGCTCTTGTTAGTAATAAAAATGCCATTAGAGAAAGTGCAGCAAGCACCCAGTAAACGTTTAACCAAGCATCAGGATCCCCTTCCACATTAAAAGCAGGGAATAAGAAATAAGCTAAGGCAATACCAAACATGAAAAAGCCTTCAATATTACTCATTAGGCTATTATGCTCACTTTGACCATTTGTCACTAAGCCAATGGCTGAGTATACCGCAACCTTAACAACACCAAAACTCACTCCTACGATAAAGAATAAGACCTTTGCACTGACGAAAGAGTTTCCAAAGTACATCTGAATACAGCCCAATGTCACAAAAAGTAATGCGCCCAACATTCCTTTCTTATAGCCAATTCTGGGAAGGAATGAGGCTATTATAAATGAGGCAAACATGATTGACAGATCCTTATATGCTTCAAGTGAACTGGCATCAACCTCATCTACCCCATACACATTTTGCGATTTGAGAATGACGATCCCTACGCTATTCAAAAGAATCGCAAAGACGAAATAGTTGATATAAAGAGAGAGTTTGATAGCTCGATTGTTCATAGTTTTTCAATCAGGTTGAAATGAAAGTTACTAAATTGTTCAATTGAGACAGTATAAATACGCAACCATAAATCCAATGAGATCAACATTATCTTTCATTCTTTTCTTCCTCCTACTTAGCCAATCCATTAAAGCTCAAAAAAGAGCTAGAGATCATGGCATTGAATTCGGAGTTATGAAAACTGGGGTGAATAATACCATAACTGATGTGCCTGGTGTTCTAGTTGGACATACTACCATCATAAATGGAGAAAATACACGAACTGGTGTAACCGCGATCCTTCCGCACTCAGGTAATATTTTTCAGGACAAAGTACCTGGAGCCATCTACATTGGAAATGGCTTTGGAAAATTAGCAGGTATCTCACAGGTTCAAGAATTAGGTAATATTGAAACCCCGATCATTTTAACAAATACCCTAAGTGTTCCTATCGGCATACAGGCTACTGTAAAGTATACGTTAAACTTGCCGGGCAATGAAAATGTCCGCTCGGTCAATGCTGTCGTAGGAGAAACCAATGATGGTGGATTAAATGACATTAGAGGCATGCACTTAAAGGAAGAACATGTGATCTCAGCAATTGAAACTGCTAGTTCTGGTAAGATTGAAGAAGGCAATGTGGGTGCGGGTACCGGAACCATTGCATTTGGCTTTAAAGGAGGAATAGGTACTTCATCTAGAAAGCTTCCTGAATCATTAGGTGGTTTTACGGTAGGTGTTTTGGTTCAAACGAATTTTGGAGGTGTTCTGAGCATTGCTGGCGCTCCTGTGGGCAAAGAGTTAGAAAGATACCCTTTCAGAAATGCTATTGAAAACAGTGATGGTTCATGTATGATAGTTGTAATGACCGATGCCCCAATAGATTCAAGACAATTAGAAAGAGTAGCAAAAAGAGCTATGATGGGCCTGGCTAGAACAGGTGGAATAGCCTCTAATGGAAGTGGAGATTATGTAGTTGCAGTCTCAACAGCTGAAAGCATGCGAATACCCTATCAGACTAGAAGTAGGTTCGATCAGGGTGACGTAATTCGTAATGATAATATGTCCCCTCTATTCTTAGCAACAATTGAAGCTACCGAAGAGGCCATCATCAATTCTCTATTTATGGCTGAAACTATGGAAGGTAATGGAAGGACTATTCAAGCATTAGATATTCAGCATGTTTTACCAATCCTAAAAAAATATGGAGTTATTGATTGATGTTGCGAAGTGCATCCAAAGTATCACTAGCAGCTTCTATATTCCTTAGATCGATTTGATCGAATTCAGACATCCAATTACTTAACTCTTGATCTACTTGATCTAATAAGTCTAGGGCTTTTTTAGTGATCACAACATCTTTAGCCCTTCTATCAGATTTACAAGTCTTTCGTTCCACAAGCTTTTTTGTTTCCAATCTATCAACAATTCTAGACGCATTTGACATTCTATCCAACATACGCTCTATGATTGTATTCACGGTACAAGGCTCAGGATATTGACCTCTCAAAATCCTTAGTACGTTGTATTGAGGAGCTGTTAAACCAAATTGCTTAAAAAGCTGATTCTGTTGATCTAACACCCAACTTTGGGTATACATAATATTAACGATCAGCTTCTCATAAGGACTTTTGAAGTCTTTCCCCTGCTTAATATCTTGGCCTATTCCCATTTTGGACTTCGATGATGATTTGTTAAAAATAACATTTTGTTCCAATATTTCCATGTTGCTACATACACCTTGTATAAGTAATTAGTTTACTTTTTTCTTCTAAAGAGTTAAACTTTCGTTGTACTTGGTAGTCCAAATAGCAATATCTCAAACTTGCAGGAAAAAGAACTTATAAAGGAATTCAAGCACCCCTCTACCAAAGAGAGGGCATTTAGAGAGTTGGTTTCCACCTACAAGGAGCGAATCTATTGGCATGTAAGAAAAATTGTGATAGCTCATGAAGATGCTGATGATGTAACTCAGGAAGCTTTCATTAAGATCTACAAGGCCTTAGATAGTTTCAGAGAAGATTCTCAACTCTTTACATGGATCTATCGAATTGCAACAAACGAGGCACTTAACCACCTTAAAAAACAAAAGCGAAGAACAGCCCTTTCTTTAGATGATGTTACTCTTGAATTAGAGGACCATTTAACATCAGGAGAACTACTAAGTGGAGATGAAATTCAGATGAAGCTTCAAAAAGCACTTTTAAATCTGCCTGAAAAGCAAAGGCTAGTATTCAACATGAAATACTTCGATGATTTGAAATATGATGAAATCGCTAAAATAACAGGAACAAGTACGGGAGCATTAAAGGCAAGTTTCCATATAGCCGTGAAAAAAATAGAAGAAGAATTAAGTGAGGATTAAACCTTCTAACCTTTTGAGAATCAAATAGACAATGAGTAAAAATGAACGAAATATTAAACTGGAGGAAAACAGAAAAATGTCTCAGAACATTTTTGATGTACCTGATGGTTATTTCGATCAATTACAAAATGATCTCGAAAGCAGAATGGATTTTGAGGATTCAAAACTCAATACTTTAAAATCATTGAGCCATTCCCCGTTCACTACTCCAAAAGGTTTTTTCGAAAGCCTTGAAAATTCAATTCTATCTAAGACCATTGATAGAGAACCCAAGGTTATTCCACTCTTCAATAGAACTTGGGTAAGAGTCACAGCCATAGCGGCATCGCTAGCACTTATTTCTGCATTTTACTTTACACTTCCGAATCCTACCATTTCCGAAAGCGAAAGGCTGTCTAATATTTCTAATGAAGTAATAATAGACTTTTTGCATGCAGAAGAAACAACGGAAGATGATCTATATGATGAATTAGAATCATTCGACACAATATTAGAAGATATGATCTCTGAAGAATTAACGGCCTTCGCTGATATTTTATCATCGAATTCCGAATTGAATTATCATTTTGAATATTTCGAACAATAATATGAGACTCTTAATCACAAGTTTACTCCTTTTGATGACAGCATCGGTTTTTGCACAAGATGGAAATGAGGATAGAAGAAGACAGAACGAAAGGGAAAAGCTTCAGTCTGCCAGGATCGCATTCTTATCTGCTAGATTACAACTAGATCCTGAGACTGCTCAAAAATTTTGGCCAATATTCAACGAATATGAAAGTAAAAAAGAAGGACTTAGCAGTATATATAATGAACAAAAAAGAGACCTTGTAAGCGAAACGGGCTGGAGAAATCTCACTGATGAGAATGCGAATAAAATGCTCGATATCTATATCGAACAGAAGCAAGCTGAATTGAATCTAGAGAAAACGTACCTGAATCAGTTTAGAGAAGTATTAGATACTCGTCAAGTTTGGATGGTCATTAGAATAGATTCAGATTTCAGAAGGTCATTGATGCGAAGGTTAAGTCAGGAAAAGGACAAGAATCCAGACGATAATGGCAATGGTCGTGGTTAGTCCTAAATAAATCTAGAAAGTAGATCTTTATAGGAGTAAGATTTTTTGTTCCAGTCATTTGCAGCCTCTACCCTTTGGCGTAATTTGCAATATGGTTCATATCTCCTTATTCGAACTGAACAGCCTCATCAAGAAGAAGCTAGAAGAGCACCTCGAAACCTCATACTGGGTGATAGCGGAGATCAGCGAGTTAAGAGAGAACCAGAAAGGCCATTGCTACACAGAATTGATTGAAAAAGAAGGTAACTTCATTCAAGCCAAGATTCGAGCCAATATATGGGCCTATTCCTACAGAACACTCAAATATAAGTTCTTAAGATCCACTGGATCTGAGCTAAAAAGTGGTCTAAAGATTCTTGCCAATGTTTCTATAAACTTTCATGAAGTATATGGACTTAGCCTCACAGTAAATGATATTGACCCTAATTTTACAGTTGGTGAGAAATCGAGGCAGCGACAAGAAACGATTAGAAAACTGCAAGAAGATGGCTTTCTTGACCTCAATAAAGACCTTGAGCTGCCAAAAGTACCTCAACGCATAGCGGTGATCAGTTCTGAAACCGCTGCGGGCTATGGAGATTTCATGGACCAGCTCAAGCATAACAGCTACGGTTTCGACTTTGACATAACCACTTTCAATTCTGTTATGCAAGGCAATGAAGTCTTCAAGTCCATCTCGAATTCACTGGAAAAAATAAGAGCTCAAAAAGATCAATTCGATCTGATAGCCATTATAAGAGGAGGAGGTGCGCAAGCCGATTTAGATAGTTTCGACACCTATGAATTGGCTAAGATCGTTGCAGCCTCGCCCCTACCAGTTTTTACAGGGATAGGCCATGAGCGCGATGAAACAGTCGTTGATCTTGTGGCTCATACTCATTTAAAAACTCCCACTGCGGTAGCTGAATTCATCATCTCTGGAATGAACAGATTTTTTTCGAGTCTTTATGATCTGAATGTCAGACTCGACAGAGCTGCTCGTGAGAAAATATCAAGAGCAAAGGATGGAGTGATCTCTTTAACACACAGATTGGAACGCGCAAGTCTCCATGAGGTCAGGAATTCTGGCAATCAACTAGAGACTAAAATCAGGCAAATAGACTATTCTATTCAATCAAGATTAATGCAAGAGAGGTCAAAACTGAAAAATCTTTCTGACCAGGTAAGGTTGGTTGATCCTAAAACTATATTTGAAAGAGGTTATTCTCTTACCCTTAAAAATGGCAGATCCATTTATAAACAGGAGATTGAATTGGGGGATGAATTGACCACAAAAAACGAGAAAAACTCTATAAAAAGCACGGTTATCCAAATAGAAAATGACTAAGACATTAAGCTACAAACAGGCCATCGATCGCATCAATGAGATTGTTGATATCATAGAAAATCAAGACCCAGATATAGATTCACTCTCCAAACTAGTAAAGGAAGCTACTCAACTCATTGAGCAGTGTAAAGGCAAGTTAGAAAACACAGAAGCAGAAATTCAATCGACTCTAGAAAAGTTAAATTAAGATGACTGAAGATCAAGCACTACAAGAGATCAAAAGATTGAGTGAGGAGATCAATTATCATAATCACCTCTATTATCAAGAAGACAGATCTGAGATCTCAGACTATGACTTCGACCAATTACTTAAAAGACTGATTCAATTAGAGCAGCAATTCCCTCAATATAAATTTGAAGATTCCCCTAGTCAGCGAGTTGGAGGCACAATCACTAAAAATTTTAAAACTGTGGTTCACCAATACCCCATGCTTTCTTTGGGGAACACTTATTCAAAGGAAGAATTAATTGAATGGGATGAACGGGTGAAAAAAGGATTAGGAACAGAGGATTATCAGTACTTCTGCGAGTTAAAGTTTGATGGCACAGCCCTTAGCCTAACATATGAAAAAGGTATTTTAAAAAGAGCTGTGACGCGTGGTGATGGAACTCAAGGTGATGACGTGTCTGCTAATGCCAAAACCATCAGAAGCATCCCTCTTAAGGTAAATCAAAAAGTCCCTTCAAAATTTGAAGTCAGAGGTGAAGTGTTTTTTCCAAAGAAAGAATTTGAAAGGGTAAATGCAGAAAGGCTAGAGAATGGTGATGACCCGTTGGCCAACCCTAGGAATGCTGGTTCAGGTACTTTAAAGATGCAGGACTCTTCAATTGTCGCTTCTAGAAAATTAGATTGCTATCTGTATTATTTATTAGGCGATAATTTAGATTTCAATACCCATTCAGGTTCAATTGAAAAAATCACTGAATGGGGTTTCAATGTCTCTCCAACTCATAGAAAATGTAATAACATTGAAGAGGTTCTTGAATACATCTCTGAATGGGAAACCAAGCGTCATGACCTTCCTTCAGAAACAGATGGAGTAGTTATCAAATTAGACAACCTAGATCAGCAAAACGAGCTTGGCTTTACGGCAAAGAGTCCTAGGTGGGCGATTTCATATAAGTATAAGGCAGAGAGTGCTAGTACCCTCTTAGATAGTATTACTTATCAGGTAGGTAGAACTGGTGCTGTCACACCTGTTGCGAATCTTAAACCTGTTATATTGGCCGGCACAACGGTTAAGAGAGCATCTTTACATAATGCCAATGAAATAGCACGCTTGGACCTAAGAATAGGCGATACTGTTTTTGTCGAAAAAGGCGGTGAGATAATTCCTAAGATCACAGGTGTGAACTTAGACCAAAGACCCGCTGATAGTCAACCTGTTGAGTATTTAAAAGAGTGCCCTGAGTGTGGTTCTGCATTAATTAGAAAAGAAGGTGAGGCAATCCATTATTGTCCAAACACAGACGGATGTGCTCCACAAATCTTAGGCAGGATTGAACACTTCATCCAAAGAAAGGCCATGGATATTGACAGTTTAGGTGCTGAGACCATAAGAGGCCTTTTGGATAATAAACTTATCTCAGATTATGCAGGGTTATATCAACTTACCTACGAGCAATTAAACGGACTTGAATTTAAATCTTTCTCTGAAAAGAAGGGTGATTATTCGGTAAGAAGTCTTAGAGAAAAATCTGCAACAAATATCATCAATGCGATAGAAGAATCGAAAAAAGTTCCTTTTGAAAGGGTACTATTTGCACTAGGTATAAGATATGTTGGTCAAACAGTAGCAGAGAAACTTGCCATACATTTTAAGAATATAGAAGCTCTAAGCAGATCAACACAAGAGGAATTGGTCAATGTGCCAGAGATTGGTGAAAGAATAGCAGAGAGTGTTGTCGATTTTTTCAGTACGGAAAAAAACACAGCTCTAGTAGAGCGCTTAAAATCCTCAGGACTCAATTTTGAAATTGAAGAAGTTCAGGTCGAAACCGAAGGAAACAATTTAGCAGATAAGACCTTTGTCATTAGTGGTGTGTTCTCTCAATTTTCAAGAGACGAGCTCAAAGAAAAGATAAAATTAAACGGTGGCAAGGTGGTATCTTCGATCAGCTCTAAACTAGATTTTTTAGTAGCTGGAGATAAAATGGGACCTGCCAAATTAGAAAAAGCAAATAAACTCAAAATTCAAATCATCTCTGAAGATGAGTTTATTCAAATGATAAAAGTCTAATGTCTTTATTAGGAAAGAAATTATTAGAACTCACTTCCAAATCATCTAAACGGAAGAGGCAAATAGTAATGCCTAATTATGCTGATGCTTCCCATATGGGGATTATATATACCTATGGAGATGAAAAGAAAGAAGAATCTATCAATGAATTGATCAAACTTATCGATGACGAAAAGCAGGTTGATGTACTTTGCTATATAAATTCAAAAGAAATAGTTACTACCAAACATCCCTCTTTCCAAATTGATCAATTAAACAATTGGGGGAAATTTAATTCAAAAGAGGTAGAATACTTTCAAAATGCAAATTTCGACTTTCTAATTCATTTTGATTTCGAAGAGGATGAGATCGTGCAAAGTTTGCTACGACAGACCAAAGCCAAATGCCGAGTAGGATTTCATTCAGAAAACACTACTCAATACTATGAGTTAATGATTAGTATGAATAAAAGTGCAGGGTCTGCTAATTTCGCAAAACAAATAATGAAATACATTAAGGCAATTAAATAATGGAAAAGCTGAAAGGAACAGGAGTTGCTCTTGTAACTCCATTTGACCAAGAAGGAAATATAGACTATATCGGCCTCAAAGAGGTTTTAAATTATACTGCTCAGGGTGTGGATTACTTTGTAGTAATGGGTACCACTGGAGAAGTAGCTACTTCGACCAAAACTGAAAAACGAGCAGTTCTAGATTTCGTTTTAAAAAACAATCCAAACAAACTGCCAATAGTCTATGGCATTGGGGGTAACAATACCTCAGCTATTGTAGAAGAAATACAAAGCACGGACTTTTCAGGTGTTGATGCACTTCTTTCTGTTAGTCCTTATTACAATAAACCAAGTCAGCCTGGTATTATAGCACACTTCACGAAAATTGCAGAAGCTTGCCCTGTACCGGTAATTCTGTATAATGTTCCTGGTAGAACCATGTCAAATATGACAGCTGAAACTACCATTGAACTTTCTAATCATGAAAATATCATTGGTGTGAAAGAGGCTTCTGGTGATTTAGAACAATGCAAGAAGATAGTTGATGCCACACCAACAGATTTCTTGGTGTTATCTGGAGACGATCTATTGACTTCAGATATTATTGAACTAGGAGGCTCAGGTGTTATCTCTGTATTGGCAAATGGCTTCCCTGTAGAATTTTATCAGATCGCAAAATTAGCTTTAGCCGGAGATATTGAAGGTGCCAAAAAAGTGACTTCCACCTTTGAAGCAATCAATTCTTTCATGTATTCTGAAAGTAATCCAGTAGGAGTTAAAGAAGTGTTGAGACAAAAAGGCGTCTGTGGCAACAATGTTAGACTCCCTTTAGTACCTGCATCTGAAGAGCTTAAAGCACAGATATCCAGACTTTTATAAAAATATAGAGTATAAAGAGCATAAAAAAAGCCAATCATCAATGATTGGCTTCTTTATATAAATACGGTTTTCCGAATTAAGCTTTATTCTTGATGTCTTGAACATCAATTCTGATTTCTTGAGCTAAGTTCTTAAGCTCTTGCATTCCTTTTCTTACTCTAGTACCAGCCGCTTGGTTACCTTTATCGTAGAATTTTGCGAAATCGTCTTCTAGAGAATCTACTAAATCTTTCACTTTGCTAAATTGACTCATATTTATCGTGTTTTAAGGTTGTTGATAATATTGTTTAATTCATAGCAATATAAGTCAAAAAACTCTACCCACAACCTCACAGGGCGTTTTTTTTTAAGATTTTACTCGCCAAATGCCAGTGCTAAATCCTCTTTCTTATATTCTCCGGAAGACAACTTGCCCTTAATTGCCTCAAAAGCTAAGATAGTTTCATCCACGTCAGACAGTGAGTGTGAGGCAGTTGGAATCAATCTTAAAATAATCATTCCTTTGGGCACAACAGGGTAAATAACCACAGAACAGAAGATATTGAAGTTTTCTCTAAGGTCTTTACTCAGGGCCGCAGCCTCACCTACCGTACCATTTAAGACCACAGGTGTAACTGGAGATTGGGTAGTTCCTATACTGAACCCTTTCCCTTTTAAGCCAGTCTGAAGTGCGTCTACAATGGTCCAAAGTTTTTCTTTATGCTCTGGCTGATCTCTCAACATTGACAGTCTTTTCAACCCTCCAATTACGAATGGCATTGGTAGTGATTTGGCAAAGATCTGAGATCTCATGTTATACTTTAAGAATTTGACGATTTGAGCATCTCCAGCTACAAATGCTCCTATGGCGGCCATAGATTTAGCAAAAGTTGAGAAATAAACATCTATTTCGTCTTGGCAGCCTAACTCCTCACCCGAACCGGCACCTGTGGCACCCATAGTTCCAAAACCATGCGCATCATCTACTAAAAGTCTGAATTCAAATTTAGACTTTAAGTCAGCAATTTCTTTTAGGCTACCTAGGTTTCCTGTCATTCCAAAGACTCCTTCAGTGATTACCAAGATTCCTCCACCTGTCTCTTTGGTGATTTTTGTAGCTCTTTCTAGCTGCTTCTCTAGATTCTCAATATCGTTATGTGGAAAAACGAATCGTTTACCCATGTGTAGTCTTACGCCATCTATAATACAAGCATGACATTCAGCATCATAAACGATAACATCTTTTCTATCTACTAAGGCGTCAATGATCGAGAGCACACCCTGATAACCATAGTTCAGTAAATAACCTGACTCTTTGCTTACAAAATCTGCTAACTCTTGTTCAAGCTGCTCATGATAACTAGTATTCCCTGACATCATTCTTGCACCCATAGGATATGCCATCCCCCAGTCGGCTGCTGCTTGAGCATCCACTTCTCTCACTTCTGGGTGATTCCCTAAACCTAAATAGTTATTCAAACTCCAGGTTAAAACCTCCTTACCCATGAAAGTCATGCGAGGAGCAATCTGACCTTCCAATTTAGGGAACATGAAATAACCTTCTGATACGTCTGAATGCTTGCCAAGAGGGCCCTGATTAGACAATAGTTTTTCAAATAAATCCAACGCCTTTTTACTTTAAAGTTTCTAATCTCACTTATCCAAAGAAGTGGCAAAGATAATATTATATTAACCATTTATCAAAAATCCATGCACATATAACAAGGATACAGGTTCCAATTATTAAGATTATTAATTAGCATTGTAGCAGAGAAAAAAAGCCTATGTCAGAGAAGAAGATTCAGAAGATTTTAATTGCCAATAGAGGCGAAATAGCCATCCGTGTAATCCGAACTGCAAAGGAGCTGGGAATCAAGACAGTAGCTATTTACAGTGAAGCTGATATCAATTCGCCTCATGTAAAATTTGCTGACGAGGCGGTTTTAGTTGGCCCAGCCCCTTCAAACCAATCTTATCTTAAAATGGATAAGATCATTGATATATGCTTAGAATTGAATGTTGATGCGATTCATCCTGGCTATGGGTTCCTTTCCGAGAATGCAACATTTGCGAAAAAAGTATCTGAAAAAGGCATCATCTTTATCGGACCTTCTCCAGAAGCCATTGAGGTTATGGGTGACAAATTAGCTGCTAAAAATGCAGTAGCAAAGTATAATGTCCCAATGATCCCTGGAGTAAACCATGCTGTTACTGATTTGAAGGAGGCTAAAGAAATTGCCAATGAAATAGGATACCCTGTTCTTATAAAAGCGAGTGCAGGTGGTGGTGGAAAAGGGATGCGTGTTGTAGAAGCACCTGAGGAGATCGAAGAGCAAATGCAAAGAGCCATGAGCGAAGCACTTTCTGCTTTTGGCGACAAGTCCGTCTTCATTGAAAAGTATATTGGCTCTCCAAGACACATCGAAATACAGGTCCTAGGAGACCAACAAGGCAATCTCCTTTATTTGTTTGAAAGAGAGTGTTCGATCCAAAGAAGACATCAAAAAGTGATAGAAGAAGCGCCTTCTTCTATTTTAACTCCTGAGAAAAGAAAAGCCATGGGTGAAGCCGCCATTGGTGTTGCAAAAGCTTGTGATTACTATGGTGCTGGAACGGTAGAATTCATTGTAGATGAGAATATGGATTTCTTCTTTCTAGAGATGAATACACGTTTACAAGTTGAACATCCTGTAACAGAAGAAATAACGGGTGTGGATTTAGTAAAAGAACAGATCAATATTGCTGAAAGCAACCCTATTCCGTTCAAACAGGAGGACCTTAAAATTAAGGGACACTCTATGGAAGTAAGGGTTTACGCTGAAAACCCAAAAGAAAACTTCCTCCCAGAAACAGGGCATCTACATACCTATAAAATACCTCAAGGACCTGGCGTAAGGGTAGATGACGGATTCGAAGAAGGGATGGATATTCCTATCTATTACGACCCTATGATAGCAAAGCTCGTTACTTACGGAGCCAATAGAGAACAGGCTAGAATGAGAATGCTTGGAGCTATTGATGAGTATGAAATAACGGGCTTGAGTACAACTCTTGATTTCTGCGCTTTCGCACTAAAACATGAAGCATTTATCAGTGGTGATTTTGATACTAAATTCGTTCAAAATTACTTCAAACCGGAAATGTTAGACCTTTATAACAAAGAGGAAGAAACGATAGCTATTGCACTAGCTGCTAGTTTATTAGAGGAAAGTAAACATGCTTCCAATGCCACCAATATTGAAGACAATATGAGCAAATGGAAACTGAGGGCTAAATAGACTTATGGCTAAGATTCGACCATTAAGAGCTTGGCGATATAACAGAAAGCTCTCCGCAGGCATAGATGAACTTACATCACCACTTTTCGATGTGATATCTCAAAAACAGAGAGACGCTCTCTATGCCAATGAATTTAACTCAATTCACTTAAGCGTTCCTCTCCATTCAGAAACTCCAAAGGCCGCAAAAGCTACGGTTGAGAAATGGAAAGAACTTGGCGTAATTGAACAAGACCCACTTCCAGGTATTTATGTTTATTATCAACACTTTTCTCTTCCGGGAAGCTCCATACCTTTTGTGCGAAAAGGGTTTATCAGTTTTATTGAAGCAACTAATTGGGGGCAGCCAGACTCTGTAATTCTAAGGCATGAAAATACAATGCCACATTCAGTAAATGACCGTGTAGATGTACTTCGCGCTACTGAATTGAATGTAAGCCCAACACATGGTCTCTACTTTGATCCAGACTTCGAGCTGGAAGAATTCATGGATGAAAGTCAACAGAATCCAATCTATGAAACTGAAGACTACCAAGGAGTTAGAGATGTGCTTTCGGTTATACACGATAAGAAAGTCATTCAAAAGTTTATAAATAAACTAGGCCCTGAAAAAATCATTTTAGCAGATGGGCACCATCGGCTAGAGGGTTCTATACAGTACAGGCAAGAAATGCTAGATAAAAACGGTAGAGACTTAGATCAAGGTTTCAATTATCACCTCATGTACATTACAAATGGTGAAGCTGATGACTTAAGAATTTTACCGACACATAGACTTATTAGTGGGCTTGAAAAATTTAGTAGAGAGGAATTCTTAAAGAAACTCGAACCATACTTTCACTTTAGATCGATTGAAAATCCATACGATATTGAGGAGATCTTACTTGGAAAAAAATGGGCCTTTGGTCTATTATTTGACGATGAAACTATCAAGATTAGACTCAAACCTGAATGCATAGATTTGATCGATTGGCAATTTCCTGATGTCATTAAAGAACTAGATCTAACTGTAATGCATTACTTCATCATTGAAAAAGCATTAGGCATAGAGGGTAAAAACCAAAGAAACTCTATGAATATAACCTTTGAACGTAACTTCTCTACTTGTTTAACCAAGACGATGAAAAAAGAAGCACAGTTTGCGATCATAACTAAGGAGATCAGCATGGAAACTGTTAAAGAGGTTTGTGGATCAGGCTATACTTTACCACAGAAATCAACTTACTTTTATCCAAAAGTGATTTGCGGATATTTATTCGGATCTATCAAAGAAGATGAATTTACCTTACCACATAATCCTTGGGAGTAAATCGCCAAGACGCCAAGAACTTTTAAAGAGTTTGGACTTAGAATTTGAAATTAAGGTTAGATCTGTTGATGAAGTCTTTCCTAGCGACCTTCCGGTTGATGAATTAGCAGAATTCATTGCTAGAAAGAAGTCTGAGGCATTTAGTGACATTCAAAATCAGGAACTTGTAATTACTTCTGATACTGTAGTAGTTTGTAATAACGAACCTATGGCAAAGGCATCATCTGCCAATGAAGCTTTAGAGATGCTAACCCAGCTTTCTGGTAAAACCCACCAAGTAATAACTGGAGTATGCATTAAAACAAAGGAGAGTATCATTTCATTTTCAGAAGCGACTCAAGTCACCTTTAGGCATTTAGAAGAAGATGAGATTGAATACTATATCGATAAATATAAACCCTTTGATAAAGCAGGAGCATATGGGATTCAAGAATGGATCGGCATGATTGGTATAGAAAGTATTACTGGTGATTTTTACAATGTAATGGGTTTACCTCTTCATCGACTTTACCTCGAATTAAAGAAGTTAAAATAAAAAAGGCACCCTATGGGTGCCTTTCCAATTCAGCAGATCAATTTCTTAATTAATATCCTCTTGGGTGACAACAGGCTTTCCCTTTGCAGACTTCTCTACTAAATCACCTGTCTTCAATCGTTTTGAAACCACAAAGAAAGGACCCGAAACAACTTCTTGACCCTCCTCAAGTCCTGAAAGAATCTCAATATTGTCAAAGTCACTAATACCAGTTACTACTTCAACCATTTTGGCAGTTCCGTTATCATTTACAAACACAACCTCCTTCAAGTTATCATCACTAGCTAGCGAATTCGATGTAGCAACTGCTTGAGTTCCTTCACCATCAGCTTGGGTCTTATCAAGTTTAGGATTTCTAGTTGTTACTGCAGCTAAAGGAACAGACATAACATCTCTTTTAGTTGTAGTAATGATCTCAACACTCGCTGTCATCCCAGGTCTGAACGGGGATGGGCCTGAGATCTCAGAAAGTAGGTCTGTAAAGCTTTCATTCAATATTCGAATCTCTACCTTAAATTCTGTTACAGCATCGGCAGAAGCCTTAGGATTGGCTGTATTTGCAATCTGAGTAACTATACCTCTGAATTGCTTTTCCATTTGAGAATATGAATCAACATCGATGATAGCTGTATCTCCAGCACTCACTCTAATAATATCGTTCTCATTTACATCGACTTCAACCTGCATTTGGTTTAAGTCAGCAATTCTCATCATTTCAGTACCTGCCATCTGTTGTGTACCTACTACTCTCTCCCCTTTTTCTACATTTAGCAAAGAGATGGTACCGTTAGCAGGAGCTCTGATGATCGTGAAACGAACATTCTCTTCAGCCTCATCTACTGTTGCCTGACTAGATTTGATAATAAACTCAGCAGCTTTTACACTCTCTTCAGCAGCTTCCAAATTATATTTTGCAGTAAGATAATTTGATTCAGCAGTTTCATAATCCGCTTCTGAGATCACATTCTCTTCTTTTAAATCTTTCGATCTCTTGAATGCCAACTCTGCTTGCTTCAATTGAGCTTGACTTCTAGCTTTATTTGCCTTTGAAGAAGCCAAATTAGCCAATTGCTGATTTAAGTTTGCTTTAGCTCTATCCAGAGCAGAGATCAAGTTATCGGGTCTGATCTTGACCAAAATCATTCCTTCATTTACAAAATCTCCTTCTTGAACATTCAATTCAATGATCTCACCTGCCACATCAGGGCTGATAATGATCTCAGTTACTGGTTGTACTACACCAGAGGCGGTAACCTTCTCTACTATAGTTTTCTTACTCACTTGCGCCATTTCTACAGAAATGGTTCTTGGTCCTCCGATCATACCGGTTTGTTTACCGACAACCGCTAGCACCAACACTGCAATTATTGCAATGAGCAATATCCAGATGATTCGATTTGATCCTTTTTTCTTATTAGCCATGTTGTTGTTAATCTAAAGTAATTGGGTTACCTAAATAAAAATCTAAAATTGTTGCTCGGAATATGTATTCATACTTCGCACGAGTTAAGTCTGTTCTTGCTGCGAACAAATTATTATTTGCTACTTGATAATCTACGAAGTTCGCACCTCCAACATTGTATCTTTGTTCAGTAGCCCTGAATGATTCTTCTAATGCTTTCAATCTCTTTTCAGAGGCTTCGTATGATTTAAGTGCAGCAATTGCAGAGTTATATGCCGTTTCTATTGACTGCCTCAGTTGGTTTTTGACTGTCTCAGACTGTATTTCAGCTCTCTGCTTAGTAATCTGCGCTCTTTGCAAATTGGCAGAGTTGCTGTAATTACTAAAAATTGGCACATTCAGGTTCAATCTAACTGACTGGCCTAAATTATCATTGAATTGATCGAAAACCTGATACCCGTCTGAAATGATCGGAACCAACTGTGTCTGTGGATTTGAAAAAACAGTGGCATTAGAACCTTGAACGAATCCGATCTCCTGAGAAGGTACGGTAACTGATTGTTGACCTAGAATTTGTCTTGCTTGATCAGAATAATTGGTTGAGATACTTCCGCTCAATGATAATGATGGTAGAAAAGCAGCCTTGGAGATCTGAACCTCTATATCGCTACTTTCAATACCTAATTCTGCACTTTTGACTTCAGGCTGAACATCTAAGGCTACTTCATAGATCTGAGATGGGTTTTCCATCGCCAAGCTCACTTGATCAATATTTAAATCTGGAGTCTCAATATTTAATTCTTGATTTGCTGGCATCTGCATTGCTTGTTTAAGATTAAGCAATGCAAGATTTCTGGCATTTTCTGAATTAACTACTTGAACTTCGTTCGAAGCTAATTGAGATTCCAAGTCAAGTTGATTTGTAATTGGCAACGAACCTGCAGCCACTAACTTTTTTGTCCTTTCTAATTGAGCTGAAGTAACCTCTACTTGATACTTAGCATTTTCGAACTGCTCTGTATTGAGTAATACATTCAGGAAATTAGTCGCTACTTGAAGACCAATATCATTCTTCGCTTTTTGTAGATCGAATTCACTAGCGTCTAAGTTCAATTCATTCCTTTTGATGGTATTTCTCAATACTCCCCCTCTATATAGAAAAACGCTTGAGTTAGCCGAGAAACCACCTGTTGTAAAATCTCTACTTACGAATGCATTGGATACAGGATCAATACTCCTACCAAAAGACTTACCCACACTTCCTCCTGCTCCCAAACTAGGGAGGAGGGCAAATTTCGATTGCTTCAGAGCGATCTCATTATTCAATTGGGTGAGTTGACCATTTCTTACGTTTAAGTTGTTCTCCCAAGCATAATTCACGCATTCCTCTAAAGTAAAAGTTGCTTCTGTTTCTTGACCTTGGGCTAACTGAAGACTCAGTAAAAGTGTCAGCCCGAAAATAATTTTGTGTTTAATTTTCATTTTTATGATTTAAAAATCTATATCTGGGATGAATATGACCTCATTCACCCACGGTAAATGCTTTAGATAATCTATTGTAACCTGAGGAGGTTTAGAGTCCATTTCAATAACATGACAAGCTTTATCATTCTTGCCTTTTCTATTCACTGACATTGAAGCGATGTTGCATTCATCGTTAGCCAAAACTGTTGCAATGAATGCAATTGCCCCTTTTTTGTCATTTGCCAAAAGAATCATGGTGGTTAGATTAGCATTGAAGCCCACACCAAATCCATTGACACCAACAATTTTAATAACTCCACCACCTCGGCTTTCACCAATCACTTCAATCTTTCTTTCTCCCTGACTGGCCACTACCTTCACGGTATTTGGATGCATGATAGATGCATTACCTACCGAACGAAACTTAAATTCAAAATTACTTGACTCTGCATGAACAAAGGCATTCCTAATCCTTTCATCATCTGTCTTGTAGTCGAGTAATCCTGCAATAATGGCTCTATCGCTTCCATGACCCTCATAGGTTCTAGCGAATGAATTGTAAAAAGTGATCTCCGCAAAATCGGGTGTTTTACCTAAGATCTTACGAGCTACTCTGCCGATTCTTACCACACCTGCAGTATGAGAACTGGATGGTCCTATCATTACAGGACCAATCATATCAAATACAGAACTCTGATCTGCCATAGTTGCTCTAACTTATGCTTTCAATATTAGATAAATATGCTCTACTTGATTTTCTATAATGTTTGAAAGGTTAATAAGTTCCATGAAAGCAATATTTAACTTCCGAGAAATCAACCCAACAGAACCTCATTTATTGGTAAATAACAGAGCATTTTGTTATGGAGACGGCTTATTCGAAACAATTGTTACAGGACCAGAGAGAATAGATCTCGTTCAATCTCACTATGATAGACTGATAAGAGGTGCAGACGCTTTGAATCTTGAACTTCCTCAAGATTTAAACATCGAATACATCAAGAAATCCATTAACTTTTTAGCTGAGGCTAATGATATAAATGGCAACATTAGAACAAAGCTCATTATTTGGCGAAAAACCGGAGGATTATACTCTCCTGAGAACAATGAGGCAGAGTTTTATTTAGAATGTAAAAGCTCAAACAAGCCACTTTACTCAAGGTCAGTAGAAATTGGGGTCTCACAAAAATACTTCAATAACTATTCCTCTTACTCTTTTGCAAAAAAGACCAATGCACTTCAGTATGTTTTAGCTGGGCACGAAATGAAAGAAATGGGCTGGAATGAAGTCATTCTTCTAGACAATAATGATAATCTGTCAGAGACACATATAGGTAACTTAGTATGGATGGAAGGTGACGAATTCTTTACCCCAGAAATTCATACCGGATGTATAGAAGGGGTTATGAGGAAAGCAATCATCGAAGCAGGTAAAACTGCAAACATTACAATTCATGAAGTTTCTAAAAGTAAAAAGGCTCTAGATAATGCATCAAGCATTCTAAGCATTAACTCTTCTGGGCTTACTAGCTTTAAAAAATACTCTGGCAGAAGTCTAACCGATCCAAAGCCATTTTTGGAACCTATTCTTAAACAGCTACTGCTGCCTTAATATGTGGATGAGGGTCGTACCCTACTAATTCAAAATCTTCATACTTAAAAGAAAAGAGATCTTTTACCTCTGGGTTTACCTTCATTGTTGGTAATGGTCTGAAATCTCTACTTAATTGAAGCTCAGCTTGCTCCATATGGTTCGAGTATAAATGAGCATCGCCAAAAGTATGCACAAATTCTCCTGGTTCCAGATCACAAACTTGTGCGATCATTAAGACCAAAAGTGCATATGATGCAATGTTGAAAGGCACACCTAAAAATACATCTGCGGACCGCTGATAGAGCTGACAGCTCAACTTACCTTCTGCCACATAGAACTGGAACATGGTATGACATGGAGGCAAAGCCATATGATCTACATCTGCAACATTCCAGGCGCTTATTAAATGTCTTCTTGAATCAGGATTATTCTTAATATTT
The DNA here is from genome assembly GCA_965661435.1 of Roseivirga sp. Classification (GTDB taxonomy): domain Bacteria; phylum Bacteroidota; class Bacteroidia; order Cytophagales; family Cyclobacteriaceae; genus Roseivirga. The sequence continues at coordinate 9,072 of CBFIDS010000090.1, read as the reverse complement.
TCAACTAATTTCTTGATCTGATCAATCTCACCACCTTTTCCATCTGGCCAATGTCTCCACTGATATCCATAAACAGGACCGAGGTCTCCGTTTTCATCAGCCCACTCGTCCCAGATCCTAACCCCATTATCCTTTAAATACTTTATGTTAGTATCTCCATTCAAAAACCAAAGTAATTCATGAATGATAGATCGTAAGTGTAATTTCTTAGTTGTAACCACTGGAAAGCCATCAGACAAGTCGAACCTCATTTGGTAGCCAAAAACACTCTTGGTTCCTGTACCGGTTCTATCGCTTTTTTCCACTCCATTCTCCAAAATGTGCCTCATCAAGTCGTGGTACTGTCTCATATTCTTTCTGGTTTATTAGTTTTGAACTATTCAACAAAATAAAACAAATTGCGGGTAATGAACAGTAGCAGATGAAGGAAAATCGAAAGATGACAAAATTTTCTGCTCTGTTAAAATTGAACAGAAGCAAATCAGGGTTCTTACTCTTTTTATTATTGGCCCTGACCATCCTTTTTGGAAGCCAACTCAATAAACTCAAATTTAATTATAGCTTCGATAGTTTCTTCCCAAAAGGAGATGATGAATTAGCCTATTATGATCAGTTCAATAAGAATTTTGGTCAATTGAATGACTTTTTGTTTGTAGTTGTAAAAAACCAAAATCCATTAGATAGTACTTTCTTAGAGCAGGTTCTAGGTTTACAGAAAACCTTAGAATCACTAGACTCAACGGAAAAAGTCACCACAGCTTTTGATTTAAAAGGAGTCCAGATCAACCCCTTTGGCGTAAACACCTACTCTTTTTTAACTGCCCAAAACCCTCCAGATCTAAATGAGATAAAATCATTGGATTTCTATGGACAGTACTTCGGAAAAGACGATGAATCAATTATGCTTTTATTAAGGCATCATCAGTTTGAAAGTAAAAAAGCAGCTGATGCCTACTATCTTCAATTAACTAACCTCATAGCAAGCTTCAACTTCAAAGACTTTATTGTCTCAGGCAAGATCCAAATGCAATACGATTTTACTCAAAAGCTTGAACAAGAATTGGCCTATCTATTACTAGCTGCCATGGTCATAGTGGTCATTTTGCTGATTCTTCTTTTTAGGAGCTTAAAGGGCCTGATCTATCCACTGCTGGTTTTATTCTTGACTCTTAATTGGACAATGGGTTTCATGGCGCTCACAGGCAAAGATATTGACGTTATGGTGATCATGATCCCTCCCATATTGTTGATCGTGGCTCTTTCCGATGTAGTCCATTTCGTCCATAAATATGATAGCCTTATTAGCAATGGTAACGATTCAATTTCTGCTATTTCTAAAACGTTGAAAACTATAGGTAAAGCTACTTTCTTAACCTCTGCAACTACCGCTATAGGCTTTTTAGGCTTATTATTTCTACCAATCCAACCCATTAGAGAATTCGGTATCTATACGGCAACCGGAATTGCTTTTGCGTTCATTATAACCTTTTTGCTTCTACCTGCCCTCCTAACTTTTAACACAAGGCCGGTTGAAAGAAGTTTCAAAACTAGTTTCAGTTGGGCCAAGCTACTTGACAAATCATACAACTTAACCCATCAATATCAATTGAGGATACTCTATCTAGTCTTGATACTTTCGATTTTATCAGTCTTAGGAATTAGTCAGCTAAAAACATCCACGGGTATCATTGTAGGACTACAAAAGCAAGAACCAGAATTAGAAAAGGTTGGCTACTTCGATGATTTCTACGATGGTTACAGACCTTTCGAACTTGGGATAGAATTAGAGAATCCTGAACTATTTACTAGTCGCATCTTAGAAAAAATAGTTGATGTTGAGTACTTTTTAGAGTCTGAATATGGGGTTTCACACATTGAGTCTCCGCTTTCTATCATTAGAGAGATCAACTCAGGATTGCATGGTGGCTCACGGAGATATTATAAAATTCCAGATCCCTCTGATCTCAATAGGGTAAAGCGCATTTATAACTCACCAAGACTCAATGCTCAAACCAATCTTGTACAGTCAAATGAAGGTGATTTGATACGAATGATCGGAAGGTCAAAGGACCTAGGTAGTGACCACTATAGAAAGCTTAATCTCAAGCTCAACGACTTTTTAAATGAATTAAATACTGAGGAGTTTGAAGCTCGAATTACAGGAGCATCATACCTTATTGATAAAACAGATGAATCTGTAGTTAATGCATTATTAAAAGGTATTGCACTCGGTTTAGGATCAATCTCTATTTTCATTCTGGCATTCTTCAGAAGTTTCAGATTAGCGATTGTCACTATCCTTCCGAATCTCATCCCTATTGGAATTTTAGCAGGTCTAATGGGTTGGATGGGAATAGACCTAAACATTTCTACAGCAATTATTTTTACAGTGGCCTATGGGATTGCTGTTGATGACAGCATACATTTTATTGCAAGGTTCTATTTAGAAAGACAAAAGAATGATATCAATATGTCCATAAAAAATGCTTTTACCCAAACGGGTAAAAGCATTCTTGTTACGTCAGTTATTATAGTATCCGGATTTTCAGTTTTTCTTATTTCAGGATTTTCTGCTGCGTACTATTTAGGTCTATTTATAATATTGGCTTCTGTTATCGCTCTACTTTTTGACCTCCTAGTATTACCTCAATTGCTCAGAAAAATTAGTATCCAAAAATAAGCTTAGAAAAAAATCAACCTTCTCCGTTATCTTTCTTTTTAAACAATTCTTTAAACGGGTTAAACCTAAAGACTGGTTCCTCAGAAGTCCATTTTTTGTAACCAAACATCAAATTAAGACCAAACCTGAATTGAGCTTTATTATGAGTCTCTGGTTTTAAGGTTAACAATGCATTGTCCATTGCAATATACGTTTGAATAGGTCCTAGATTAGCCGCAGCATTAAAACCAAGATTCAATCCACGACCAGAGCCTAAATAACTACTAACAGCTCCCAAAACCACTTTTCTACCTAATTTTCGATTATAAGAAAGGGCGATATTAGCTGGAGTCTCGTTTAAACTTCTTCGATGAAAGTAGGTTAACGAAAATCTATCTTTGGTAGTTGTATAAACTGAGGTTGAAAGGAATATACTTGTTGCTAGTGAAGTTGAAAATGAATTTTGGGTTTCATTGGAGGTGAACCTATTCAGCAAACTATCTTGAATCGCATCGGCCTGATCATCGGTTCCTCTCAACGAAATTCCGTTATATGTGAAACTTGCATCCTCAGTGTTGTAATTAATGACCTGCTCTTTCCAATTTATACTTCCTATATCATTGATTGCAATTTCAAACTCCAGCCCTTCATACAATCTATATTTAGCACCAATATCGAATGCTAAAGAACTATTATCATTCGAGATCATATATGAAGTCATGTCAGAACTTTCATAATCATCTGAATTAAATAAGAAATCTAATCCTGCTGTATTAACTGTTCCATTCTGAACAGCAATATTCCAGCTAAAGTCATTGGCATTAGTAGTGAGTGACAACCCTGCACCTTCTTGTGTTGAAGCGTGATACATACCAGTGACTTGTTTTACCCTTACTCCTAAGGTCAGTTTATCATCAAGATATCTATTAGCATATCCGACACCAATCTCATGATATGCATTGAACCCTATTGCTGAACCCGTAAAATCTAGAGTCGATCCAAGACTATTCCCATTTCCATTAGCTAGAAATTCAATTAAATCTTTGTTCAAGGTGAAATCAAAATTGGTTCGTAAGTTGGCGAAGAAAGAGAATGCCCCAACTTTAGTCCTAAGACCAAGATGTAAAAGATTCACATTTGCCTGGAAATTAAATCGATTAAGTTCAGAGGCAACTTCATTAGTCACATCGAAATCTAGAGACAAATTGTTATTACTTGGATCTTTTGAAATTAAATCCTGAATAGTCAAATCTCCTTGATAAATAAACCCAAAGTTTGTTGGTAAGCCAATGGTCAGTCCATTATCTGGAATAAACGCTGGCTGAAGGTTACTTGTTTGTGGCACAAATTCTCTCAATTGATAAAAGGACAATGATCCTTGCGAAAAGCTCTCAAATGAGATAAATAAAGCGAATATTATTATTAATGATTTTTTCATTTTAATTATCATTTGAGCTTATGTTAAGATCTAATTGTCCGGCAACTTTGAAAACCAATTCATAATCCTCAAAAAGCTTAACGTTTACCCCTTGAGTTGCACCTGTAGTTGAAAGTCTAACAACTAAATTAATTTGAGAAGAATTCTGAATTGATTGTACCGCACTTTCATCAAGTCTAAAATCCGCAACAGCTGCTGCAGGTTGAGCTGTTCTACCATCATTTCCTAATTCAGCAGCATCAAAGGCAGTCTGTGCATCTAGTGAATAAACAACAGCTCCCTGATCATCCAAAAACTCAATCCCTACTATCCCTGATAATGGAAGCTCATTCTCTGAAATTAACCTTAACAAAAGGCCTTTAGCCTGATCTATATCCTCGGGTGGTGAAAAAGGTACGGTCTCTGTTACTGTTAAACCATCTATTGTGATATCAAGAGGTATTTCAACATTAACACCAATCCCTAATTCGCCAGTATTACCGATGAAATTATATTGAGCAGGAGCACCTGCAGGATTAGAGGAAGCACTTACATTTATAATCAATGTTTCCGGTTTCGCACTTAACAACTCTGCAATGTTTGAATTGTCTTTATTTAAAGTGATTTCAGTGGTAGTTGTAGTTCCTCTATTAGCCACTGTAGGTGCTTCAACAACATTTAGTTGATTAATAATATCTCCTTCCAAATTAATAGTTTGGCCATCGCTAGTTAGCACTGAAAGACTCTGAAAATCTATACCAAGTGGGAACCCAAAGCTATTGTTAAATACAAAAGTAAATTGGGGATCATTAAAAGTGATATTTCCATCTCCTCCGAATTGATCAAAAATCCCAAAATCTATGTTGTCCAAGCCTACCTCTAATTGCTTAGTGCCGAATTGACCATAAACAGTTTCAAAATCAGAATTTTGAATCTGACCATTAAAGGTTATTTCATCAGTCGATGTTACACCACTACCCGGTGCAATTACGACATCATAAGAAACATCTAAAAGAAATTTATTAGATGCCGCATTACCATTTGCATCCTTGTTAAAAAGGCCGACATAAGTACTCAAATTCACATTAACTGTATTCGAATTGCTCGCAGGATTCAATGTACCCGTAACGGTCAAAGGTGTACCGTTTTCAGCAAGGGATTTAAATGTGGCAGTATAATTGATCGTAGTATTAAAATCTGACTGAACAGTAAAACCAAAATTTCCGGCACTAAAATCAACACTATCTAGTGCTTCTCCACCCTGTTGAGAAAGATTGAATTCAAAACTTTGAGTAACTGGTACAGTAACAGTCGGACCCCCTACTGGATTATTTATTGTCACACCTCCAGGTAATGATCCTTGAAAATTCAAATCAGAAATTGTAAGAAAATCTGCCGCAGACTGAGATTGAAGTTCCTCTTGAAAACCTAAAGTAACTACACCTTCTTGATTCGCCTCTATATCGGCACTTTCAGAATTCAGCTGTTCAAAAAGATCACTTACTGTATAAGTCAATTCTCCAAAGACAACCGCAATTGATGGGTCAAAGGATGAATCACTAAATTCAGCATCCTCAAAATAAGATAAATCGCATGCTATGGTCAAAGCCAGCAGGCTGACAAAACATACTGTTAAGGTTTTTTTCATGTTCTATAGCTATATTTTAGTTTTAGTATTCAGGCATAACTGCCCAAAGGATTAGGTAAACCAAGATACCTGGAAAAGCAGCGCTAAAAATTGAAAGTACTACATACAAGAGCCTAACTGTAGATGTCTCCCATCCTAACCATTTGGCAAGTCCGGCACAAACTCCTGCAATTACCCTTCCCTCTTTTGAACGAAATAATTTGTCTTTCAAAATTATAAAAAATGCTTTTGAATCAATTTAATGACTTATTTGATATTTCCCGATAATAGGGTAGTGATCTGAGAAAAATATTTCTTGTTCTGTGTTAAACTGAAAAATTTCTAATCCTTGAGAAAAAAATTGATGATCAATTCTTAAATAAGGAATCTTACCATTATAAGTTGCCCCAAATCCACTTCCTCTTTCTTCGAAGGCATTTTTGAATTTTTCTTTTAAATGAAAATAGTTGAAACTAAAAGGCACATCATTAAAATCCCCAGCGATGATCTTTGGGAAACTCACTTCATTAGCATGCTTGATCAATGCTTTTAACTGTAAGGTTCTTCCCTGAGAACCACTGATGAACTTATTGGTTACGTTTTCATATTCAGATTGTATCCCTTCCGAATCCTGAATTAAGGCAGGATTGATACCCATAGATTGTAGGTGTGCACTATAAATACGAATCGTATCTAAACCTACCTTAAGATCAGCAAACCTTATATTATTGAAGGGTTGATCATTAAAAACTAACCCATCTTCAATGATAGGAAATTTGGAGTATATAGCCACATGGAAGGTTTTTTTATCCATCGACTCATAGTATTTTCCCTGATCGCTAATTCTTTTTGAAATATCTCTTGATGGGTAATACTCTTGAAAACAAAGCACATCTGCATCTACACTATCAATCCATTTAATTACTTCTGAATAATTATCCTTCCTTGCATCAGAGAACCATTTAACATTGAAACTTAAGACCGTGAGATCAACTTTTTTTTGAACTGAATCTTTATTCAATCCAAAAGCTACACCATAGAAAGGATAAGCCACTATTGAAAGAATCAAGGATACCCAACCTAGTTTCCATTTAAAGAGGATTGAAATTAGGGTCAAAATGATATTTACTGAAATAAAAATTGGAATAGAAAATGCGATCAACCCTGAATATTTAAAGAATTCCGGTGAAACTAGAACGCTTGCATAAGAGACTAGCGTTAGAAAAATCCAGATGACCAATGGTATTTTGAACAGCGACCGCATGAAAAAACTTTCTCCTATGGATAACAAGTTTAATTCGATTTTCTTGCATTTGAAAACCTAAAAACAAAAGTCAGCCTAAGAGGCTGACTTTCTGAACTTTGAAGCTATATCATTATTCAGTCCTTAAAGCCTTCACTGGATCTCCAGTTGCAACCTTAATAGATTGATAACTCATAGTTGCTAATGCAATAAAAAAAGCACTAGCACCAGCCAAAATAAATACAGTAATATTAATATCAGGTCGGTAGGCAAATCCTTGGAAATACCAATTAACACCCCACCAGCCTGCAGCAGACGCTACTATAAAGGAAATAGCCACTAAAATGGACACCTCCTTACTCATGATATAAATCAACTGAGTTATTGAAGCACCTAAAACCTTTCTAATACCTACTTCCTTTGTTTTTTGTTGTGCTGTGAATGCTGCTAGTCCAAATAAACCAAGACAAGCGATAACTATGGCTAAAACCGCAAAAGAGCTAAATATGTCACCCAGCCTAGATTCCGATTCATACATATTTGAGAATCTATCATCTAAAAAAGTATATTCGAACGGTTGTCCTGGCGCAAATTTATCCCACTCCGTTCTTGCCGCATTGATAACTGATTGATAATCCCCAGCATTCAACTTCAAAGCAAGGTATCCTCCGCTTGTACCTAACCTCATCACTACGGGTCCGATTTCCTCTTTTAATGATTGGAAATGGAAGTCTTCAACAATTCCTATAACCTTGTATGATTCTAAGGCCGAACCATCATCATTGAAATCACCAATCACTGCATTTTCAAGGTCGGTAATTCCAAATAATGCTGCTGCTTTTTCATTGAGCACCATGGTTGTTGAATCGGTTAAAAAATCTTCCGAGAAGAATCTTCCTTCTTTCACATTGAGACCAAATACACTTGCATATTCTGCATCAACTCTCCAATTCTGAGAAACGACACCACGCTCTTGATCAATCACGGCATCGGGAAAAAACACAGTAGAAGAACGATTGCTTGAGGTTGGTAAAAACCAAGAATTTGAGGTCTCTATCACCTGTGGTACTGCCGCCATTTGATTTCTAAATGCTTCAAGAGTTTCGTCCAGTAAATACATGTTATGAACAAGGAGCACCTGATCCTTTTCAAAGCCTAGTTTCTTATTCTGTATGTATTGCATCTGATTCATGATGCTGAAAGTCCCTATGATCAGGAGAATGGAAACAAAGAACTGAAAGGTAACAAGAACCTTTCTCAAGCCTCCGCTTTTCATGCCCATGCTCAAATTTCCCTTAAGCACTTTGACTGGTGAAAATGCTGAAAGGAAGAAGGCTGGATAAATACCTGCCAGTATACCCACTAGAACAGATCCAGTAAGTACAATAGGCAGAATACTCGTAAAATTAATCACCATTTCTCTATCTGCCAATTGATTGAAATAGGGCAACAATACAGTTGCCAGCCCCAAACCCAACAATCCTCCAATTAAGGTTATCACAATAGACTCTGATATAAATTGACCGATGAGTTGCCCTTTTAATGAACCTAAGACCTTTCTCAACCCTACTTCTTTGGCTCTATTTGCAGACCTTGCTGTAGAAAGATTCATGAAGTTGATACATGCAATGATCAAAATAAAAGCAGCAATCGCAGAGAAAATATATACATAAGTTATATCACCTTCTGGCTCAAACCCGCCAAATCCATCAGACTTCAAATGAATCTCTGAGAGTGGCTGTAAAAAATACTCGAATGAGTTTCCTGCCGCTTTAAAATCTTCAAAACTCATATCAAGGAATTGTTTTAGCTCTGCCCCCATTTTATCAATGGCGATCTCATTCATCTGAACCTCGACTTGATCTATATCAGCGTTTGGATTTATAGTAACATAGGTTTCGTAAATCAGACTCAGCCATGCAGGATTATTGTATTCATCTTCTCTGGTGATGAAGGACAGGATCATGTCGAAGTGAAAATGACTGTTACCTGGAACGTCTTCATACACTCCAGTCACCATATAATCAGCATCGTTGTCCATCTTCAAAGTTTTCTGAAGAGGATCTTCATTACCAAAGTATTTTTTGGCCATACTTTCACTAATGACCATCTGATTCTTCCTTAGA
>CBFIDS010000089.1:0-4525 GCA_965661435.1 Roseivirga sp. | reverse complement strand
AACTTATTCAGAAGGAATGTTCAGACCTTGGTACGAATGCAGTTGTCGCTAATGGATGGGCCAATGGAGGTAGCGGTATGACCGATTTGGCTTCAACAGTCGTGAAAGTAGTAGAGGCCAACGAAAGTAATTTCACTCCATTGTATGATTGGAATGGTTCTATAAAGGATAAGATTGAAACTATAGCCCATGAGATCTATGGTGCTAACAAAGTAGACTTTTCGAAACTAGCACAGCTACAAATGAGGAGAATGGAAAAGCTTGGCTTCGATCGCTTTCCAATTTGCATGGCAAAGACACAAAAGTCTTTGAGTGATAATGATCAAGTTTATGGTAGGCCAGAAAATTTTGAAGTTGGCGTTAGAGAATTTGAATTCGCTGCTGGAGCACAATTTATCATTCCAATTTTGGGCAATATGATGCGAATGCCTGGTTTACCGGCCATACCAGCTTCTGAAGGCATGTCAATAGATAATGAGGGTGTGATCTCTGGTTTATCCTAATTTAAGGCATGGCTGTACCTGTTCAAGCAGTAGAAATATTAAGAGTTGAGTCTAACTGTTCTCACGTTAAGCCCGATCTCGTGGTTGCTGAAGAGCCATTAGAGATACGAATTGGCTATGGTCTACCTGAAGTTCGAAAACAGATGAGCATTTCCGTGACGATGCGGACTCCAGGAAATGATGAATCATTATGCTTAGGATTCCTATTTACAGAGGGTATCATTCAATCTATGAATGATGTGGTCAGCGTAAAGTATTGCGAAGATCTAGGAAGAGCCGAAGGTCTTGAAAACTTAATGCGAGTTGAACTCAAACCCGAGGTGGAAATCGACAAGGATCAATTCAAAAGAAACTTCTATACAAGCTCTAGCTGTGGCGTTTGTGGCAAAGCCTCTATTGATGCGATCAAAGTAGACTGTCAGCCCCTTCCAGGGGAAAAGTTAAAAGTTGAGAAGGGTGTGCTCTTTGGATTAGCCGAAACCTTGAGAGATTCTCAAGATGTATTTCAGCATACAGGAGGTTTGCATGCTTCTGGCCTTTTCGATCAGAAGGGAAAGCTTTTGATCAGGCAGGAAGATGTAGGAAGACATAATGCTTTAGATAAGCTAATTGGGGAAGGTTTTGCCAAAAACATCTTACCCTATTCAGAGTCAATTTTAGTCTTAAGCGGACGTATAAGTTTTGAGTTAATTCAAAAATCTTTAAGAGCTGGTATACAAATAGTTATAGGCGTAGGATCGCCTTCAAGTTTGGCAGTGGATCTAGCCGAAGAATTTGATATGACATTGATAGGATTTTTGAAAGAAGACCGCTTCAACATTTACACAGGAAAAGAAAGAATCTCCTTATGAAACTAAGAATTCAGGGAAATAGCATCAGGTTTAGATTAAGCCAATCAGAGGTTTCGAGCTTCGGACAAGCGGGCTCATGTGAGAGTGAGATCGAGTTTCCTAATGGTGAATCACTCATTTATCGATTGGTTAGCAGCTCAGATTTCAGGAGTGGATTAATTAACAATACCCTTACCTTATTATTACCTAGCGAACTTGTTCAGCGATGGGTAAATACTGAGGAAGTGGGAATCAGTACAGAACTGAACTTAGATAATGGTAAGAAATTGAGTATTTTGGTTGAGAAGGACTTTCAGTGCTTGACGGAAAGAGGAGATGACGAAAGCGATCTGTTTCCTAATCCAAAAGAAAGTCATTAAAAGTAAACGAATAAGATGTCAGAGAATCTTAGTGCATTATCCGGTAGAAAAGGCTTAGAAGATAACCTCTTTGAGCATTTGGTTGAAGGATCAAAAGAAACAGGCGCACCTGATAATGAAGAGTTAAAAGCTCTAGCTAAAAAGTACTTAATGGGTAAAGCCATCACTTATGGCACTGCCTCCTTTTATGATTTCACTAAAAAAGAACATGAAGGCGTAAAAGTACATATCTGTAATGGTAGTGCTTGTTTAGTGGCAGGTACGCAAGATCGAGTAAAAAGTAAACTTTCCCGACATTTCAAAGATGCTGAGGTAGGCCAGATGTGTTGCTTAGGCAGGTGCCATGAAAATAGTGCTTTCAACTATAATGGCACCAACTATTCAGGTAATGCAATAGATCAAATAGAAGAGATACTAGATGACTATCCATCGGATCTTCCTGATCATTACAAAGTATCTGCGACCGGTGAGCGTGTTTTAACTGGGCCTGCAATGACTGCTCAGCAATTCAAGGAAGAATTCTCTAAAATACTCGAAAATGGACCTGATTGGGCTTTGGCACAGATCAAAGCCTCAAATATTCGAGGGCGAGGTGGTGCAGGTTTCCCAATGAGTTTTAAACTCGAAGCTTGTAAAGATCAACCCGGATATCAAAAATTCATTGTCTGTAATGCTGATGAGGGAGATCCTGGAGCTTATTCTGACAGGTACCTTTTAGAACAGCAACCTATGCTTGTGCTCTTTGGTATGATGACGGCAGGATTTATTGTGGGCGCTGACTACGGTGCTGTATATATTCGAGGCGAATATCCTGAATCTGTAAAGGCTTGTGCAGATGCCTTGAAAGAACTAGAGGCCATCGGAATGCATGGCGACCGAATTGGAGGCTCTAATTTCAATTACCGATTCAAGGTAATTGAAGGTGCTGGTGCTTACATCTGCGGTGAAGAAACAGCACTCCTCTCCTCTTTAGAAGGTCAGAGACCAGAAGTACGTGTTCGACCACCTTTCCCTGCTCAGAAAGGTTTGTTCAATCAGCCAACTATTGTGAACAATGTAGAGACCCTTGCTGCTGTTCCATGGATCATCAGAGAAGGTGGTGAACGATATGCCAAATTAGGAACTGAGAAATCAACTGGAACCAAGCTGATTTGCCTGGATTCAATCTTCAAAAAGCCTGGTATGTATGAAGTGGAAATGGGCCATCCATTCAATGATCTTGTTTATAATGTTGGAGGCGGATTCAAAGAACCTGTCAAGGCAGTCCATGTTGGAGGCCCCTTGGGAGGAATAGTACCTACTCACAAAATAGAAGCCCTTAATCTCGATTTTGAGAGCTTCTCTAAAGAAGGTTTTCTTTTGGGTCATGCTGGAGTCATTTCCATTCCCGAAAGATTTCCAATGATAGAATATCTCGAGCATCTCTTTCAATTTACAGCCGATGAATCCTGTGGAAAATGTTTCCCCTGTAGCATCGGTTCTGTTCGCGGAAAAGAAATGATCTCAAATGCACAGGATGGTCAAAAAATGGACCGTCAACTTTTAGACGACCTACTAGAAACCTTAGAAATAGGTTCTCTTTGTGCTTTAGGAGGTGGCTTACCCCTCGGCATCAAGAATGCCTTAATGTATTTCGAAGAAGAATTGAATAACTACTTTTTGTAAACAGAATGGATATGAGTGATTCAAAAAACATAGCCTACATCAACAATGAAGCGTTCCCGTTTGAAAACGGAGAAACCATTCTTTCTTTTTTAAGAAGGCATGTTGGCCCAGAACCGGTACCCACGCTATGCGATGCTCCTAACTTAGATCCATTTGGTTCATGTAGAGTCTGCAGTGTTGAGGTTTCTAAGGAACAAGACGGCCCAACTAGAGTTCAGGCGTCTTGTCATACGCCAGTGATGCAGGGTTCTTATATCTATACACATACAGAGAGAATGAAAAGGCTTCGCAAAAATATTGTGGAGCTTGTTTTAACAGACTATCCAAAAGAGAAATTTGCAAACGATAATCCAAAGCATAATGAACTAAAAAGAGTTGCTTATGACGTGGGCATTAAAATGGAAGAAGTTAGGTATGCTAAAGGACACAACCACCTTAACAGAGCACCTGATACCTCCCACCCTTATATGCAAGCCAACCTGAATGCTTGTATCAACTGCTTCCGCTGTGTTAGAGCCTGCGATGAGGTTCAAGGAGAAATGGTATTGACCATGGAAGGTCGAGGCTTCGATAGTAAGATCGTTATGGGTATGAATGAGGGATTCAAAGAATCTGATTGTGTCTCTTGTGGGGCCTGTTCACAGGCCTGTCCTACAGGTGCGATATCGGATGTTTTCGAATCTAAAAGCAATGATGCTGAAGAGGTTACCAGAACAGTCTGCACCTATTGCGGTGTCGGGTGTAATTTAGATGTAGCCACTTCCAGTGGCGAAATATTAAGTATTACAGCTCCCTACGATGCTGAAGTCAACCAAGGCCATACCTGTCTCAAAGGAAGGTACGCTTTCAAGTTCTATGATCATCCGGAAAGACTTCGTTCACCAATGATCAGGAAGAATGGAGAACTGGAAAAAGTGTCTTGGGACGAAGCCTATAGCTTTATTGTAGATAAGATCACTAATCTCCGAGATGAACACGGACCAGATTCAATAGCGGGTATTTCTTCCGCCAGGTGCACCAATGAAGAGAATTACCTGATGCAAAAGTTCATTCGAGCCGTAGTGGGCACTAACAATATAGACTGTTGTGCTAGAGTCTGTCATTCACCTACTGCATTGGGAATGCAACGTTCTTTTGGAACGGGTGC
>CBFIDS010000088.1:0-81267 GCA_965661435.1 Roseivirga sp. | reverse complement strand
GATGTTCTCTTATATCTATAGGTGAATTACTTCATCATAAGCAGCAGCCGCAGCTTCCATTACCGCTTCCGACATTGTTGGGTGCGGATGAACTGTTTTGATGATCTCATGACCAGTAGTTTCAAGCTTTCTTGCTGCTACTACCTCTGCTATCATTTCAGTTACATTGGCTCCTATCATGTGAGCTCCAAGCCATTCACCATATTTGGCATCGAAGATCACTTTAACAAACCCATCGCTTACTCCACCAGCTTTTGCTTTTCCTGAAGCAGAGAAAGGGAATTTACCAACTTTAATATCATACCCAGCTTCTTTAGCCGCTTTTTCAGTGTAACCCACTGAAGCGATCTCAGGCTGGCAATATGTACACCCTGGTATATTATTATAATCAAGTGGCTCTGTATGCTCACCTGCAATTTTTTCAACGCAAATAATTCCCTCAGCCGAAGCTACGTGAGCTAATGCAGGTCCATGAACAATGTCACCAATTGCATAAACTCCAGGAATATTAGTCTTGTAGTAGTCATCTACAATGACTTTACCTTTGTCAGTAGCAACTCCTACATCCTCTAAACCAATACCTTCGATATTTGTTGAAACTCCTACTGCTGAAAGTACCACATCACAATTCAGTGTCTCTTCACCCTTCTTAGTTTTAACAGAAACCTTGCAGCCTTTTCCTTTAGTATCTACAGAAGTAACTTCAGAGTTGGTCATGATCTTCATCCCTGCCTTCTTGTAGATCCTTTCTAATTGCTTAGAAACTTCTTCATCCTCAACCGGAACAATTCGATCCATATATTCAACTATGGTCACTTCAGTACCTATTGAGTTGTAGAAATAGGCGAACTCTACACCTATGGCTCCAGAACCTACAACTACCATAGACTTTGGCTGTTTCTCCATTACCATGGCTTTTCTGTAACCAATGATCTTCTCATTATCTATCGGAAGATTTGGTAATTCTCTTGAACGACCTCCAGTAGCAACAATGATATGGTCTGCAGAATAGTCTGTCGTAGATCCGTCTTCAGCTTTCACTTCAACCTTCTTTCCTGTTTTCAGCTTACCAAAGCCTTCAATGTGGTCGATCTTATTTTTCTTAAAAAGGAATTGAATTCCTTTACTCATTCCGCCAGCAACATCACGGCTTCTTTTTACCATAGCACCAAAATCTGCTGATGCCTTATCTACCTTAACTCCATAATCCGCAGCATGCTGAATATATTCAAAAACTTGAGCACTCTTTAAAAGTGCTTTTGTAGGGATACAACCCCAGTTCAAACATATTCCCCCTAGTTCTGATCTTTCGACCACACCTACTTTCATTCCAAGCTGAGATGCTCTAATTGCAGCTACATATCCACCTGGTCCACTACCAATAACTATTAAGTCGTATTTCGTTGCCATAAGCTATATTTCCAATATTTGGGAGGGCAAAGTTAAGCCAAATCCAGTGACATCAAAACTATGAAATTGGAGGAGTTAAGGGTTTTAGTTTTATTTGGATGGTCAAAGCAAATAGAGCTTTGGACAACTAAGAATAGTTAACTAATTGAACATGGGTTTATTAACAGGAAAAACAGCTTTGGTTACCGGAGCATCAAAGGGAATAGGAAAAGCAATTGCGACCACTTTTGCGAAAGAAGGGGCAAATGTGGCCTTTACATTTCTTTCTAGTGTTGAAAAGGGAAAGGCATTAGAAAAAGAACTTGCTGAATATGGGACTAAAGTAAAAGGATATAGATCGAATGCGGCTGAATTTGCAGCGGCTGAAGAATTGGTCAACGGAATTGTTAGCGATTTCGGTAGCCTGGATATTATTGTCAATAATGCAGGAATCACGAAAGACAACCTTTTAATGAGGATGACTGAGGAAATGTGGGATGATGTGATCAATGTTAATCTAAAGTCTTGCTTCAACACGGTAAAAGCGGCAACTCGAACAATGATGAAACAAAGAAGTGGCTCTATCATCAATATCACTTCTGTAGTGGGCATTAAAGGTAATGCTGGACAGGTAAATTACTCAGCCTCAAAAGCAGGGATCATTGGTTTTACAAAATCCGTAGCATTGGAATTAGGCTCAAGGGGTGTTAGATCTAATGCCGTTGCTCCAGGTTTTATCGAAACAGAAATGACTGATGCATTGGATGAAAAAACTGTTCAAGGCTGGAGAGATGCCATTCCTTTGAAAAGAGGTGGTTCTCCGGAAGATGTAGCAAATGCATGTGTCTATTTGGCATCTGACATGTCATCTTATGTAACGGGTCAAACCATTATTGTTGATGGTGGTATGCTTACCTGATCACAGTTTATAAAAACATTGGTGTTTTCAACATCGGTTGATGTCCATAATTGATCCAAATGCGTTAATATGGCATCAACCGATATTTATTTCTTTAAATCGCATTGCTTAGTCTAGCTCCAATTTTATCGAAGATCAGTTTACAAACAGACTTCTCGACTTGGTTCATTCCATTGTGTCTAGTTGTTGGGGCAGGATATGCACTACTACTTTATACAAAATCGGCACCATGGACTAAAACAATTAATAGACTCCTATTTGCTCTGCGAACAGTGGTGGTTGGTTTGATCTGCTTTTTCCTGTTAGGACCACTTCTTAATCAGATCACTTTTTTCGAAGAAAAACCAATTGTCGTTTTAGGAATTGATGATTCAGCTTCAATTCGAGACGCTTATGACTCTAGCTCTTTTGAACAAATAAAATCAATCATTCAAAGCCTCGAAACAGATTTAGAAAACCAAGACTTTGATTTAAGGATAAGGGGAATTAGCAATTATTACAACAACACAAACGAAGTTCAATTCAATTCCCAATCAAGTAATATCCATCAAATGCTTAGGGGAATTCAGCAAGATTTTGAGCAACAAAATTTGGTAGCAACATTACTTTTGAGTGATGGAATTGACAACTATGGGAGCTCACCCCAGTTCCTTACTCTAAACTATCCTGTATATTCCTTAGCAGTAGGAGACACAATCTCCGCTCAGGACCTGAGCATTACCAAGGTCAACTATAATAAAGTGGTGTATGAAGGAAATCAATTTCCGTTGGTAGTGGATATCTTAAACAATGGATATGTAGGTCAAGAAGTTTTTGTAGATGTTCTAAAGAACGGTTCGGTGATCAAAAGTCAATCCACCTTTCTAAATGGAGATGAGCAGATCAACAGTTTCGAATTTATTTTAGATGCTGAAATTATTGGAATAGATTCTTATCAAGTTCAATTAAGGGAAGAAGCTTCAGAGAGTTCTTATAACAACAACACGAGAACGGCTTTTATTGAAGTTATTGATAGTAAACAGAAAATATTGATAGCTGCATCCGCACCTCACCCGGATTTAAAATCCTTGAGAAGTGTCATTGAGAAAAAAGAAGGGGTCGAGGTCTCCATTTATTTATCTGAAATTACACGAGATACTCCAGAAGGACCTTTTGATCTAGTGATCTTACATCAACTCCCCCAACTTACCGATCTTTCTCAATGGTTGAATAGTCAAATAGAAAATTCTAATACATGGTTCATCACGGGCGTTGAAGACCTTAATAATATCAATCAGATTAATCCAGTTTTGAGCTATTCTAACTTTGGGCAATCAGATGCTGTTGGCCCTAACCTCAATCCAAACTTTGAGCTTTTCCAAATTGATAAGGACTTAGCTTTTAGAGCAGCCAATTACCCCCCCGTAAGGGCTCCTTATGGGGATTTTGAATTGAAAAATAATGCCAATATCTACCTTTATCAGAAGATAGGGAACGCAGAGACTGACAGACCATTACTGAGCATATATAATGGAGATGATCGAAAATCTGCAGTTTTCTCTGGCTCTGGATTTTGGCAATGGAGACTCCAAGAAAATGGGCAATATGGAGAATCAAGATTGTTCGATGAGCTTTTTGGCAAACTGATCCAGTACTTGGCTACCAAGGACGATAAAAGGAATTTTAGGGTTAACACCACCAACGAAAGCTATTTTAATACTCAGCAGATAGAATTTATCACAGAAGTTTACAATGAACTTTATGAAAAAGTTTATGATTACAACATAGACCTTACACTAACTAATTCAACGGGAGAAGAACAAGAATATAACTACGTAAATACCCCTACCGATAATTTTAATATCAATGGCTTAGATCCCGGTATATATAACTACCATGCAGCCACTACATTAGCGGGCAAAAGAGAAGTTGCAGAAGGAAGCTTTTCAGTTGAGGAATTGGCTTTAGAAGATATCAATCTAACTGCGAACCATCAATTACTTAGAAATATTGCCAATAATTCAGGAGGCGAATTCCACATGCTTGAAGAATATACAGAAGTATTAAGCCAGCTAGATCAGTTAAATCCTAAGCCCATTACAAGGTCCAATCAAAGTCTTAGCCCAATTATTGAAAATCCACTTTGGCTCATCTTACTCATCACACTACTTAGTGCCGAATGGTTCACTAGAAAATACCACGGGAGTTATTAAAAGTTTCAATTGATTTTGAAAATAAACTAAATCTTTAGTTTATTTGTAAGTGCACACTAAAGCCTTAGTATCTATACCCTTTCTTTTACTTCTGATCTCTTCTTGTAATATGTCGGCAACAAGAGAAGAAGCAGATGCATTTCTCAAAACCGGAGAATTCGAATCGGCTATTGCCGCCTATGATCGAGTGATAAAGCTGGAGCCAAACGATGCATTTTCCATTTTCAATAGAGCAAATGCAAAAGAACAGTTGGAGCTCTGGGACGAAGCCTATGATGATTATGAGTTATTGGTTAAACTCCAGCAGAATCAAGTCTTAGCACGATTAGGAAGAGGCAGGTGTTTATTCGGAATGGAAAAATATGAATATGTGGTTCTTGATATGAATACTGTCCTCATAGCTGAACCAGAAAATCTAGAAGCCTTAGATCTGCGTGGGAGATCATACACAAAATTAGGCAAGAACAATCAAGCTATTTCTGACCTCAATAAGGTCATAATGCAAGATCCTGAAAATGTTTATGCACTTATCAGCAGGGGAGCTGCTTTCGCGAGAGGTGATCTAGGCTCTTATGCCATTCAAGATTTTGATAAAGCCTTAACTATACAACCTAATCTACCAGTAGCTCATTTCAATAAAGGTATGGTGTTTTTTGTCTATGAAAACTATGATGCAGCCGTTGAGAGTTTTGACAAAACACTCATTCAAAATCCGGAATATGTAGAGGCTTATTCTCGAAGAGGAATGGCTAAAATTCAGTCAAAATGGTTCTCTAGAGAGCAAGCCTGTCTTGACTTTAAAAAGGGAGACGACCTTAATGACCCTTTAGCCACCGAATATATAAGCAAGTATTGTAAATAATTTATTGAAGAAGTATCTCGTTGTTAAAATTGAGATATGCTAAAGAAACTTCTAAATCCCGGTAAGAACTCATCAGCCATCAATGCAGCCTTATTAATATTTAGGTTAGGTGTCTCTGCTATGATGATGACACATGGATATGGTAAGTTTTTGAAGGTGCTCCATGGTGACTTTAGTTTTGGGGACCCTTTAGGCATAGGTGTCGAAGCTTCTCTGATATTGGCTGCCTTTGCAGAGTTTATCTGTTCTATTTTCATCATTCTAGGTTTAACTACCCGATATGCCGCTGTTCCTTTAATGATTACAATGTTTGTCGCATGGCAGATCGCTCATGGAGATGACCCTTTTGGCTCTCAAGAAAAGTCAGTATTCTATCTACTGTCCTATTTGACCCTTTTTATTGCTGGCCCTGGGAAGTACTCTCTTGATCAGAAGTTTTTTGGGAAGAGTCGGAGATAGACAATTCATCATCGATCTTACCGATCACCGCTTTAATATTCTGAAGAACGCCTTTCATGATACTACTTTCAGTGGCCTTATAAGACATGCCAAACTGAATTAGGTGTTTAAAATTATCCTCTTTGATCTCTGATAGGAATCTTCTTTTTATTGTATTATCGGCAGCTGGGTAATTGAGACCTTGAACGAATGGAAAATTCTCCTCAACATAAGGAATCAATCGGTCCCTAACATGATCTCCATCAATATCTGTCCAAGTAGAAATGATTTCAAAATTATTTTCATATTAGCCGATGATATCCGATAAAAGGGAATCATTTTTAATAATGCGTGAAGAGCCAAGGGTCTTCATTTCTTGATAGGTAATATCATTGCTGTTGAAAGGCACATAATTTAACAATGAAAGTACTTGTGTAATGACCTCATTGTTCAATGTATTTTCATTAAAGCCTATCACTTTTTGAGCATAGACAACTTGACTATCCAATTGTCTGACACCATAGTGTAAAGTAGTACTATCTGTGATCAAGTTCTCCTTAAAACTCTTTAGAAGATCTATTTCCTGATCCCTTTCCTGTTTATTAACCCTCCATTCGTTAAGAATAAATGAAACGCTTATACCTAAGATCAGGATAAATAATTCGGCAAAAAAGTAACCGAACTTCTTAGATTTTCTTTCTTTTCTCATGATCGATTTGAATGAAATAAAACTAGCAAACAAATTTCATAATTTCCTCTATTATTCAGTGCTCCAAGCAATTACATATAAAGATAGAATCAGGTTAAATGACATTTTTAATCTCAATAGGTAATTTTACCATTGAAAATAGCTTAAGAGACAATCACTTTTAAACTTCATTACGATCAGGTTTAGAATCTTCAATCCATCCCATTAACTTTGCGGCATGCAGAACGATCCGGAATTAAATGGTAAATATTTGGGTACGATCACAAAAGACTTTGTGGTTGTAGCCGACACCTTGAAAGAAGCTGCTTATCAAGTCAAAAAAAGAGGATTCTCTGAGTATCCTATATTCCCTATTGCAAAAACAGATATTGTTATCGGCCAGAAATTGATCGGGAAAGACGATATGGCCACTAATTGGAATTACTACATTACCTATGTGGATGAATTCGTTCAGCGAAAACTAATTGAAGATGAGGATGCCTTTAAAGAAGCTTATAAGAATCCTGATGAATTCTGCTGCCTCTTCGTAGTTGAACCAGACTTCACCAATTTTTTGTTTGTCCCTTACCCTGATGAAGAATAGAGGACCCCGGTACATCGTCAATCGAGATTTACTAAACTAAAGTCAATTTGAAGCGTTCTTCTATTATACCTTTTTAGAAAATAGCTTCATGATACCACTTGTACAAGATCGAAAAGAAACTGTTCAAAGTTTACTCAACAAGTTGGTAGACGTAGGAAATAACATTAGCTGGCGCATCAACAATACATATAGCAAAAACTTAGACCAGACCATTTTGGAGATACAGATCTTCGAGCAAAAACTCCAAACCGGTAGAATTGCTTTTGAATTAGAAGATGGTCATGTGATCAATTATAGATACAAGGACCTTGAAAAAAGGACTCCCGTACAGATTGTAGATATGCTCCTCGATGTGATTGGGTATGAACTTAGCGCTGCTTAAGCAATATAATTCTTCAAATACTCATCGAAGCCTTTCATTACTTGTTGAGTCACTGAACCAACACTGCCTCCTCCAATTTTTTGATCATCATATTGTACAATAGGAAGAACCCTCTTAGAAGTACTTGTTATAAAGGCTTCATCTGATTCTTGAAGCAAATTTACGCTCATTGGGCTCACAATTAGTTCAAAACTATTACCAATGGACTTAATCACATGCATTCGAGTGACACCATCTAAAACATTACTCTTATTTGTATAGATCTTACCTTCTTTGATTAGAAATAAGTTGGAGCGAGAAGCCTCTGAGAGCATACCTTTCTTATGATAAAGAACATCGATGTGACCTTTCGATTTATATTCTGCCTGAAGAGCGACTGAAGTTGCATAGTAAGTGGACTTCACTTTTGGGAAATCACGTTCATATTCATAGAACATTAAACTTGCACCCTTTTGATAGATTTCATTTGAAAGGTCCGAAAAAGGATTATTCAAAATAATCACTTGTGTTGGGCCAGGGGTATAACCATCCTCTGAATCTCCTCCACTCAAGATGACCTTGATCGATGAATATTCCATTTGATTCTTTTGAAGAAGATTTCTAACCACTTCCTTTAGCTTATCTTTAGTTAAAGGAACTTCTAATCTTAATCCTTTAGCCGAATTCATTAGCCTATCTAAATGATCCTCCATAAAAATAGGACTCTGCTCTTTCACTTTGAAAAATTCGAAGACACCATAGCCCCTGAGAAAGCCCACATTGTCTACGGATAATTTGATCTGATCTTTTTGAACATACTCTCCGTTGAAATAATGCATGGGTTTCATCTATCTAAAATTGATTTTTTGATTAAGACTTACTCTATTGCCAAAGATATGCGGAAAGACTATTATGCCATATTACAGGTTAATAAAAATGCTGAGCAAGGGCATATTAAAAAAGCATATCGGCAAAAAGCAAGAAGACTACATCCGGACCTTAATGCTTCAGATAAAGCCAAAGACCAATTCCAAGAACTTCAAGAAGCATATTCTATTCTTAGTAACCCTGATCTTCGACACCAATATGACATAGGAATTCTTTTTAAGAAAGAATTTGTCCCCGCGCCTCCACCCAGAGAAGAGTCTGGTCATAGAGGTGGCCAGGGTAGAACCTACAAATACGAGTCAGCCAATAAATATTATACAGACTACGAAGCGAATAAGAAAACAGCCTTTTTTGTCTGTATTGCAGTGCTCGTTTTTTCATCGACTTTTTTCATAGATCTATGCATTCATCAGCAACTTGGTATTTCGACTGTTTTGAACATTCAAAACAAAGCTCTTAGTACTTACAATATGAATGATGTTAAAGATGTGATCGTCAACACAGATCAACTGTCATTTGAAAAAAGGCTGGAACAAGGGGAGATCTCTGTAGGAGATGAAATTGAAATTCGGCAAAGTGTTGTCTACAAGTTTTTATCCTTTAGAAAAATAGGTAATGGCAGCTTCAGCTATATGAAAAGTTCACCTTTTCTAATCTACTTAACAGCCCTAATCGTATTCTTCAGCGGCTTATTTGGTATAACTCCTTTCTCAAAAGCCGAAAGAAAATTTAATGCAGCAATCATTGGGAGCTTTTTCAGCTTTGCCCTAATTATCTTTTTGACCTTTGGATAGGTGATCCCATCCTTGTGCCTGAATAGGAACTTGATTTCCTTTCTTAGTCACCAAGATATTTCCCTTCTCTAAAGCCTGCGCATGACCTATAAAATGAATATCTCTGTGCTTTTCAAGCTTCTCATGATCTTCTTGCTTGATAGTGAATAGTAATTCATAATCTTCACCTCCATTGAGCACAGCAGTTATCGGGTCTAGTTTGAATTCCACAGCTGTGTCGTAGGTCTGCTTGTCTATAGGCAGCTGCTCTTCATATAGCGAAAACCCTACATTGGAATTTTTTGAAAGATGAAAAACCTCTGAAGCCAAGCCATCTGAAATATCCATCATTGAAGTAGGTACAACACCTAACTCTTTTAATTCGTGAATAATATCAAGTCTGGCCAAAGGCTTAAGTTGTCTCTGAACGATATATTGATAATTATCTAATTTTGGTTGCATATCCGGGTTAGCAATGAATGTCTGCTTTTCCCTTTCTAGGATCTGAAGTCCAATGTAAGCACCACCGAGATCTCCTGTAGCACAGAGAATATCGGTAGATCCAGCTCCATGTCTATAAACTACTTTCTCCTTAGCGACTGTTCCGAAAACCGATACGGAAATAGCTAATCCACTTTGTGAAGCTGTAGTATCACCACCAACGATATCTACATCGTAGTCCTTAGCAGCGGCTTTCACTCCCTGATAAAGTGCTTCAACAGCCTCAACGGAGAATCTGTTGCTTAAGGCAAGTGAAACCGTGATTTGTTCTGGCTTGCCGTTCATTGCTGCAATATCTGATACATTTACAGCAACCGCTTTATATCCTAAATGAGGTAGCGGGCAATACGAAAGGTCAAAATGTACATTCTCTACTAACATGTCTGTTGACAGCAGACCGTAGCTATCTCCTTGGTCAATAACAGCAGCATCATCACCGATTCCTTTAATGGTACTTGCATTTTTAAGCTCTACACCATCTGCCAATCTATCGATCAATCCAAATTCTCCTAAATCTGACAACTCTGTTCTTTCCTCAGCCATAAATCATTATTCAGGCTGCAAAGATAGTTTTAATTAGAGAATGATAAATTTTGAATGTTGAATGTTGAAAATTTAGTTCAACATTTAACCATAAGATTAGCCTGCATCTTGGCAAAGTTCGATAAGAACCCCATTGGTAGACTTTGGATGAAGAAAGCAAACCAATTTATTATCGGCCCCTTTTTTAGGTACTTCATTTAATAGAGTGAACCCCTCTGCCTGTAATCTTTTCATTTCAGCATGGATATCTTCCACATCGAAGGCAATATGATGAATTCCTTCCCCTTTTTTTTCAATGAATTTTGCAATAGGGCTATCAGGCTTCGTGGCTTCCAAAAGCTCAATTTTATTTGGTCCCATTTGAAAAAAGCTCGTATTGACTCCTTCGGAAGCTACTTCTTCGACCTTATAATGTGTTCGACCAAAAAGCTTTTCAAATAACACATTGGAATTTTCTATGCTCTTGACTGCAATACCTATGTGTTCTATCTTTCTCATTTCGTGATTTTTAATCAATTGACTTTCATTGGTTATCTTTGCTCATGGCTTGAACTTAATCGGTGAGTTACCTGTTAAGAAAGCGCTTCAATATAAGAAAAGAAGCTATCGAAGCCGATAACATTATGACAACAGGAACAGACATACATGTAGAAAGCGTAAAGCTTCAAAGAAAAATAGAGAATTATCTCGGTATTCAGGGAAGTGAATTAAGCTTTGAGTTTCAAAATATTGAAGGAAAAGTGAAACTCGACCTGATCACGATCAATCCTCGACATAATCAGTCGTTCTTGTTTCAGTCGGAGATAGGAATAGATAAACTCGATGCACTGAAGAAAATGTATGATTATGTGCAGTCTTACAAAGACAAACATTCATCTTATACGATTCAGTGGATAGCCAAGGGTGAAAACGAGTTACATACTTCTTATTTTAGTGCCAGTAATATGTACGATGCACTCGATAAGCTTTATTATGGCAGAGACATCAACACGATCACAGTTTTTAGTATAGTATTAAATCCAGTAGCATAATGATAAAGGTTACAGATACAGCGAAAGATAAAATTATAGAGCTACGTAGTAAAGAAGGGAAAACCAATAATCACAACGTGAGAGTAGCTGTTCAGGGTGGTGGATGCTCAGGCTTAATGTATGAGCTTGAATTCGACTCTGAAGTAAGAGATAAAGACGAAATCTTTGAAGATCAAGGAGTAAAAATCTTGGTGGATAGAAAAAGCTTGCTTTACTTATTAGGTACCACATTAGACTTTTCCGATGGTTTGAACGGAAAAGGATTTCAGTTCATTAACCCGAACGCATCTCGAACCTGCGGTTGTGGGGAAAGCTTCTCGGTATAAAAGACATAAATTACTTCAAATAATAAAAGCCACTCGATGAGTGGCTTTTATTTTGAATGAGTTTAAAAGACTTACATGAATCCTTAATAACACATCCAATGAATAGGTTTTATAGCAAGAAGAAAGGCCTCTAAATAAAGGCCTTCACTTTCAGTATTCGTGCTTGAGCAGGAACAACATAAATTCTTATTATTTATTCCTAATACGCTCTTACCGTTTTCCCTTCAAAGAAGTTGACGAAGGCTTTATTCACAACCCTCATACCACCAGGAGTTGGGTAATTACCAGTGAAATACCAGTCGCCTAAATTATTAGGACAAGCAGTATGTAAATTGTCAACAGTTTGGTAAACCACTTCTAGATCTGATTTTAATTCGTCAGGTCTAATGATCTCGGTGATCTTAGCAGAAATCTCTTCATCAGTGAACTCATTGTACAGTTTCTGAACGTAGTTTGGCTGGTTTTTAGACTCCATATTAGCCAATACTTGATGGTAAGTGTCTTCAAGTAGGTTCTCTTTGTATTTATCTTTTAGAAGCTCCAACATAGCTCTGAATGCCACGAATTCTTTAATCTTACTCATGTCGATACCATAACAATCTGGGTATCTGATCTGAGGTGCAGAAGAAACAACTACGATCTTCTTAGGCTCAAGTTTATCGAGCATCTTAAGAATACTCTTCTCTAGAGTGGTTCCTCTTACGATGGAGTCATCTATGACTACTAGTGTATCTACCTTTTTACGGATCACCTCATAAGTGGTATCATAGACATTGGCCACCATATCATCACGACTTTCATCATCAGCAATAAAGGTTCTTAGCTTAGCATCTTTAATAACCAGCTTTTCAACTCTTGGCCTGAAACTCAACATTTGTTCTATATCATCCAATGTTGGTTTCTTATCGATGATCACCTCTTTTTGCTTTTGCATGAGATAATCATCCAAGCC
Organism: Roseivirga sp.; assembly: GCA_965661435.1. GTDB lineage: Bacteria > Bacteroidota > Bacteroidia > Cytophagales > Cyclobacteriaceae > Roseivirga. The sequence goes on along the minus strand of CBFIDS010000088.1, from coordinate 68,800 downwards.
CTGCATCATTCCTAAAAACGATACCTCTGCTGAATTAGGGATGTATGAAAAAACAGTGTTCTTTAAATCAAAATTAATGGCCTTCAATATTTGAGGCACCAACAGTCGACCTAACTCTTTTCTTTCTCTATAAATATCCGGATCATTCCCTCGCGAGAAATAAATGCGTTCAAAGGAGCAAGACTTCTGCTCTTTCTGCCTCATGATCGGCACTTCTTCCCACTCAGCACTCTTGTCAACGATCAAAGCATGGCCAGGCTTCACCTCTGTGATCTCATCATATTTTACATTGAACGCAGCTTTGATTGCTTGTTTTTCAGAAGCCACTACTATTACTTCATCGTCAATGTATTTGAAGGCAGGTCGGATTCCATTAGGATCTCGAACAACAAATGATGCTCCATGACCTAATAGACCTACCATGGCATAACCACCATCAAAATCTTTGAAAGAACGCTTGAGTACTCTTTGAATATCCAGCTCATTTTCGATGATTTCTGTGATCTCCGCGTTCTCTTTTTTCTTTTTGTATTTATCGAAAAGCCGCTGATTCTCTTCATCGATAAAGTGACCGATCTTTTCCATAACCGTCACAGTATCTGTTTTTTCTTTAGGATGCTGACCAAGCTCCACAAGGATATCGAATAGCTCATCAACATTGGTCATGTTGAAGTTTCCAGCCATTACTAGGTTTCTACTTCTCCAGTTATTCTGTCTTAAAAAAGGGTGACAGCTTTCAATACTGTTCTTACCATGCGTCCCGTATCTCAAATGACCGAGCCAAGCTTCACCGGTAAAGCCCATATTGCCTTTCAACCAGCTAGCACTTTTCGGATCATAGCCGTCCTTCTTCTTAACTTTATTGAACTTCTTGGCAATCTTCCCAAATACCTCTTCAACAGGTTCAGATTGGATTGTTCTATACCTACTGATATATCTTTTACCAGGATCTACATCTAATTTGATGTTTGCCACCCCAACACCATCTTGACCTCGGTTTGACTGTTTTTTCATCATTATATACAGCTTATTTACCGCGTAGGTCGCTGATCCGTACTTATCGATGTAGTACTGAAGGGGCTTTCTTAATCGAATGTGGGCAATGCCGCATTCATGTTTTATGGACTCGAGCATGATCTAGAAGTCAAAATTAACACTATTCAATAGGTCAACAAACCAATCTGCCCTAAAGAATAAAAGCAATAAAGGCAATATTAAACAAGTGCCCCAAAATGCTTGCCATGTAAACCTAGTTTGTCTCGGAATAGTTCGGCTTTCTTCTTTGAAGAACATCAAGTATGGCAATCTGATATAATAAAATAATGAGACAATGGTATTGAGTAATCCAACTATGAACACCCATAACAAAATAGAATCCCCACTTATAGAATACTTTTCAAATAGGGCTGAAAACAAAAACAGCTTTGCACTAAACCCTGCTGTTGGTGGGAGCCCGATAAGTGAAATTAACCCTATAAGCAACAACACAGAAACGTAAGGGACTCTCTTCCCTAAACCGTGAAGTTTATCATAATCCAGACTTCCTATCTCATTCTCTATGATTTGCAGGAGATAGAACACCCCTAAATTCATTGCTAGATAAATGAGCGCATAATAGGTTACTGCTTCTAGCCCAGTTCTATTGACCAATAAAATACCCGACAGTATAAAGGCAGCGTGTGCTATGGATGAATAGGCCATCATCCGTTTTGCATTTCTTTGCCATAATGCTGAAAAGTTACCAACGATCATTCCGCCTATAGAAATGATCCCTAACCAGAAAGTCCAATCGAAATCAATTTCACCCAGTGTGGTAGTGAACCTAAAAAGAACAAATACAGCTGCTAGCTTAGGAAAAATTGAAAATAGTGTGACGGTAGGCAAAGGAACCGCCTCATAAATATCAGGGGACCATATATGCATCGGGAACGCTCCCAACTTAAAGAGGAGTCCGGCTAGCACCATAAAGAGTGCAATACTTAATGTTACTGGATCTGCCACAAGTATGCCACTTAAAAATGTATCCGACCCAATTTCCAATGAACCGGTCAAACCATAAAGCCAGCTAAAACCGTACAACATGGCAGCAGATGCTGCTGCACCATAAAGTAAGTACTTGATTGATGCTTCAGATTTCTTTTTACCAATTCCTAAACCGCTTAATAGGTAAGAACAGATTGAGACCACTTCTACCGAAAGATAGATCATAAGTAAATTACTACTCATGGTCATCAAGAATGCGCCTAGCATTAGACCAAATAGACAAATGAGCCACTCGGAAGAACTAAAAAAGAATAATGAATATTTTTTGGAATAAGCGGCCATCAAGAGCGCACCAAGAGCAGTAGCACAAAGACCGATCTTGAACAAGTGTGACCCTGAACCATAACTGATCAAGCCTTCGAAAATATCTTTCCCTAGAGTTTCTGGTTTAAAACTGAAGAGAAGATAAACGAGTAGAAAACTCAGTGTTGAAAATGCTATTGCTGCTAAACCAATTGATTTCTTTTCACTGAAGATCAGATCAAAAATCAACAACATAACCAGTCCTGTTACTAAGGCTATCTCCGGAAGAATAAAACCAACACTGGAAGTAAGCCTTTCGAGGAGTTCCTTTAGACCACTGGGGTTTTGTTCAACCAACAAAATCATCAGATTGAGTCGGTTAAGTGATCTACAAATGAACTCACTCCCTCATTGATCAGGTCGAGCAATAAAGAAGGGTTGACTCCAAAAAGTACGATAAGCACCACTAAGGGCACTAGCATCAAGTATTCTCTTATCGTTAAGTCTGAAAGAGCAGGCATCCATTCCTTATCTTTTACCCAAAACTTACCCAAAAACATCTTCTGAAATGTCCACAAATAGTATCCTGCAGCTAATACTAATCCCAAAGTTGAAACGATAGCCATCCATGCAGGAATAGCACCTATAACAGTTGCTGATTTGAAAGCACCTAAGAAGACAAATAGCTCTGCTATAAAACCACTAAATCCTGGCAAACCTAATGAGGCGAAAAACGCAAGACCAACAAATACTGCATATTTGGGCATTTGGTGTACTATACCACCATAACTTTCGATCATTCTATCATGAGTTCTATCATAAATAACCCCAGCGAGTAAAAAGAGTAATGAGGAGATCAATCCATGAGAGAACATTTGATAAATAGCTCCACTGACACCTTCACTTGTCATGGCTGCTAAGCCCAACAACACAAATCCCATATGAGAAACAGAGCTATATGCGATCAGTTTTTTAAGGTCTTTCTGAGCCAATGCGTTGAGTCCGCCATAGATAATTGAGAACATCCCGATGAACCCTATGAACCATGAATAGTGAAAAGCTGCATCGGGGAACATGGCAAAAGCGGTTCTGATCAAACCGTATCCACCAACCTTCAGGAGGATTCCTGCTAACACAACAGAAATTGGAGTAGGTGCTTCTACATGAGCATCGGGTAGCCAAGTATGAAAAGGAAAGGCTGGTAGTTTAATTGCAAAACCGATCAGAATAGCCAAAAATGCTAACCACCTTGCTGGTTGGCCAAAGATTTTTAATAGTTCGAATCTATCGAGAATTGAACCAGGTATATAATTAGACGCATCCGACATGTACAGCATGTTGAACGACTTCACCAAAGTTTCTTTTTTAATCACACCATCATTGACCATCATTTGAATATCGCTGATCTGATAGTCAGCCATATTCAATCCTGAAACCTCTGCTGTTTTCACTGGATCATAGACAGAATTATAGAGGCCTATCATAACGATCAAGATCAAGATTGAACCAACGAGCGTATAAAGAAAAAATTTGATGGCAGCGTATTCTCTTCTTGGCCCTCCCCATATTCCAATAAGGAAATACATTGGGAGAAGCATGAACTCGAAAAACAAATAGAACAAGAAGAAATCAAGTGCTACAAAGCATCCTAACACTGAAGTACTGAGTAAAAGATATAGTGTAAAGTAAGCCTTTCTTTTCTGTTTGATATTCCAAGACGAAATTGCACCAATAAAAAGAACGATTGAAGCGAGGAGTAAAAGACTAATATTTAACCCATCAACACCGACAAAATAATCAATAGATAAGGTTCCCAGAGCGCCTAAGCTCATACTGAACCACAAACTCTTTTCAGCCAGTTGAAGATTAGACTCTCCTATGATCTCTGGAGAGAGTTGGCCATCAAACATCCAAATGGCATAGCCACACAAAAGCAAAGACAAACCAGTTGAACCAATGGCTAGTACCTTATACAGATATTCAAACGGCTTGGGCGTCAAGAGAATGAGCGCAGCCCCAATCAGCGGTATAAAAATGATATATGTTAAGAGGTGCTCCATACTTTACAAAACAAGCAGCAAAATTAAAGTTATTATGAAAACAAAAGTGATCAATATTTGAGTCTGAACATTTCCAGACTGCATATTTCTAGTCATTTGACCGACCTTCCCTACCGTTGAAGCTGTGAGATTCACCATTCCATCAATCACATATAGATCGAACCACTTGACCAAATAGGCCAACACAACGGTCAGTTTTGATATTCCATTGACAATTCCATCAATCACATGCTGATCGAACCAAGCCACTCTTTTAGACAATGAAAGTATCCCCCTAAGGATGATCTTCTCATAAAGTGAGTTCTGATACCAATGATAAAAAGATACTTGCCCTAAAACTCCAATAGGCTCTCTTCGCTCAATGAATTGTCTCTCCAACTTAGCACCTGGTTTATAACTCATGTAGGCAATTACCAATCCTGCCAAAGCCAACAAGATGGAAACAGTATTCACTGTAGCATGTAGGGCCTCAAATGTTTCATGAGGCACGTCTACCAAGCTCTGAGCAGCATAAGCTATAGGAACAATATAAATTGGTGTACTAATGCTTTTCAGTACCCAAGTATCCTCTGCATTCAGGGTAGTTCCAAAGACAAATGAAATTGATAAGATCGCAAATATTACAGCAGGAATAGTTAACCACAGGTTACCTTCCTTTAATTTCTTGCCCAAATTGAGATCTCCCGTTATTCCTTCAAGTCGGAATTCACCATAGAACACCAAGAACATCATGCGAAATGTGTAGAAGGCTGTCAGAACCACTGTCATAAACGCCAACACTTCAGGAATATAAAAACCTCCTCCTTTGATATCCGACCAAACCGCTAAGTTCAAAAGAATGGCATCTTTCGATAAAAAACCTGAAAACCCGGGTAAGCCGGCTAAAGCCAAGGCACATAAAGTAAAAGCAAAAAAGGTCCATGGCATCTTCTTTCTTAAACCACCCATAACGCGCATATCTTGAGGGTCGAACTTATGCTTTTCGCTTTCCAAATGGTGTAGTTGATGAATAATGATTCCTGCGCTCAGGAAAAGACCCGCTTTAAAGAATGCGTGAGTAATTAAATGAAAAAGCCCCGCACTGTAAGCACCGACCCCCATGGCTAATACCATATAGCCCAGCTGAGATATCGTACTGTAGGCTAGTACTTTCTTAATGTCGAATTGGGACAAGGCTGCAATTGCTGCCATAAATGCAGTAACCGCACCTACTATGGCAACCACTTCTAATGCTTGGGCATCCAAGATGACGAAAATCCTTCCAAGGAAAAATACTCCTGCAGCCACCATAGTAGCTGCATGGATCAATGCAGACACAGGTGTTGGTCCTTCCATGGCATCGGGCAGCCATATCTGTAGAGGAAACTGTGCTGACTTTCCAACTGCTCCACAGAAAAGTGCGATACCCGCAGCACTCAACCATCTGCCATCCAACCTATTGATCGTCTCTGAACCATTTTGACTAAAAGTTACTACCCAATTCCCATCCTCAATTTCAGATAAGGCCATAAAGCTCTTAATTGCACTTAGATCTAGCGTATTAAATTGAGTGAAAAGGATCATTAAACCCGTAATAAAACCCAGATCACCAATTCTATTAAGGATGAATGCTTTATTCGCAGCTATTGACGCTGACTTCTTTTCGAACCAAAAACCGATCAAGAGATAAGAACAGAATCCAACTAGTTCCCAAAAAATGAAAATAAAGAGCAGGTCATTGAAAAGAATTATTCCCATCATGGAGAAAAGAAACAATCCCAAATAGGCGAAGTAGGCGTTTTTTCTATTATCTATTCGCATGTATTCGGTGGAAAATACATGAACCAGTAAAGCAACAAAGTTGACCACAACACCCATAATGAGCGCTATTCGATCTATGTAAAAAGAATAGGTCAAGTGAGTCTCTCCTATTTGAAACCAATTCCCTCTTATTAAAACAGGCTCATTCCAAACTAAGAAACTCAAATAGATGGCTACAAAAAGATTTAGTCCTGTGATGAAGGTCGTAAGCGTAGGTGCATTTTTCTTAAAGACCAATGCTGAAATAAAAGAAACCAAGGGAAGGCATATTAGCACAAGCACCCATAACGTGTAAGGGGAGATTTGAGGCGATATGGCTTCTAAAAGATCCATCATCCTTTCAGTTCATTGATCTGATCTAAGTCTGTTGTATTGAAATAACGATAAACTTTCACCACAATGGCTAGAGCTATAGCCGCTTCCGCAGCGGCAAGAGTGATTACAAAAAGACTGAATATCTGTCCTTGAAGCGCCTGCGGATCGAACCTACTAAAAGCCACTAAATTTAAGTTAGCTGCATTTAGCATCAGCTCGATGCCGATTAGAACCATGATGGCATTTTTCTTGGTAAGCACTACGAATAAACCTGCGCTAAATAGTAGAGCCCCTAAAAGTAAAATCAAATTAAGTTGCATCGGGACCCTCCTTTCTAGCATTTCCTGCTATTCTTACCGCTCCTATTAAGGCGATCAGAAGAAGCACTCCAATGACCTCAAAAGCCAATACATAATCAGTCATCAGACTTAGTCCAAAAGATTTTAATTCAACCTCTTGAGAATATTCTTGATCTATCCAAGGCAGGCCTTCAAAAGCCCCTTTGAAAATACTGGTTGTTAAAATCACAAAAAATCCGGCTGAAATAAGAAAGCCAAAGATCCATTGATATCTTCCTGTCTTTATATGATCCCCCTTTAATCTTTGAGTAAGCATAATTCCAAAAACAAGTAAGATCAAAATCCCACCTACGTAAACCAATATCTGTGTGACTGCTAAAAATTCAGCGCCCATAAAAATGAACAATCCTGCTACTCCAATAAAAGTTAGGATCAGTGAAAAAGCTGAGTAGAGAATATTTTTTGTGATAGCAATGAAGATCACAGAAAGCCCCGTTAGCCCTAAAAAGAAATAAAAAACTAATGCCTCTAGCTCCATACTATTCTTTATCTCCTGAATCTTTTGGTTTAGGTTTTAAAACAGGCTTGGCCGTCTTCTTAGGCTGAATCCTTGGCTTAAAAACTGATTTTTGCTTATTCTCTGTTTTCTCCTTTTCATCTGAAGAATCCTTTCCAGGAGTCTGAGGTTTCGAAGCAATCTTTGGTTTAGCCCCAGGAACTCTTGGTTTGAATGTTGGTTTGGCTCCCCCAACATTAGGGCGTGCACCTGTAGCTTTTGGCACAACTTCCTTTTTCTTAGCATTAGCAGCTTCCTTCTGTTTATTGAACTCTTCTAATTCTTTCTTTTTCTCTAATATTTCTAATGGAGTCATATTAGCAAAAGGCATGTTGTGCTCCTCAAAGTCATATGCACTGAAGTCATAGTCATCAGTCATGGTTAGACATTCTGTCGGGCAGACAGTAGTACATAAGCCGCAGAAACAGCACTTGGCCATGTCTATATTGAACTTGGCTGCATGAATTCTTTTAGGAGTCCCATCTGATGTCTTCCCTATCTCATTGACAGATCGAATAGGCTCGATCTCAATACAATCTACTGGACAAACCTTGGCACATTTATCACATACAATACAATCTTCTATCTCATTGTGAAGTTTATATCTGCCATGGTCCGGAACTGGTAATTTCTCTTTAGGATACTGAACTGTGAAAATCGCATTTTCCTTCTCGAAGTAATTATCTGCCTCAGGCACTAGATTCGTTCTTTGGAATCGTGCATTCATAATATGCTTCGAGGTGATCTTTAAACCATCTCTCAAAGTACTTGTAGCGATCTGTATTTTCCTCCAATATCCTTTCATATCATCAGCAGCCTCCAAACTGCGCTTAAAAGGACTAAAAGGATAGATGCTGGAGTTAGGTATTTCCAGCTAAGATTCATCAACTGATCTAATCTCATACGAGGAAAAGTCCACCTCACCCACATCTGAACCAGAACCAATAATAATGCTTTTGAGATCAACCAGAAAGCACCCCATAGATGGCCGGCTATAGTGCCAGGAACCCCGCTTGTCCATTCAGCTAACTTTAGGGCTCCAATATTAGGCAGCAAACTATTCCAACCGCCTAAGAATAATATTGCCGCGAGGAAAGAAACCAAAAGCATCATCCCATATTCTGCCAACATGATCATAGACCATCTAAATCCTGAATATTCAACATGAAAACCTCCAACCAGTTCAGATTCGGCTTCCGGAATATCGAAAGGCGCACGATTACTTTCTGCAAGTGAGGAAATAAAAAATATTACAAAGCCAATCAGGAGAAGAGGAGATCTGAAAATATTCCAGGTAAGGAAGCCTCCAATATTCGTGGTTTCTATTCCTAATGCCTTAACACCAAACAAATAGTTCTCCCCTCCTTCTGCGAAGTTATACCACCAAATTCCTTGCTGAAAAGCGATCTCCTGAAGGTTAAGTGTCTGTGAGATCATGATCACGCAAACCACCATCAGCCCTAAAGGAATTTCATAGGAAATGATCTGAGCAACAGAGCGCATGGCACCGAACAGGGCATATTTACTATTGCTTCCCCATCCGGCCATTAGAATTCCAACCACATCGAGTGAAACAATCGCTAATAAATAGAATACTCCGATCTGCGCCTGAGAACCATTAAAGCCTGAAGTCAATGGTAAAACGGCAAAGCCGGCAAAAACAGCAACGAAGATTATTATGGGTGCAGGCTTGAATAAAGTTTTATCTGATTTAAAAGGAACAATATCTTCTTTCTGAATCAGTTTGAGCAGGTCGGCTACCGTTTGAAGCATGCCGTAATAGCCAGTCTCCATTGGCCCATATCTATCCTGAATGAAAGCAGAAAGTTTACGTTCAGCATAAACTGCGAAAACAGTATAAATAAGCAGGAAATTGAGGAAAAAAAGAAATGCGTACACGCTATAAACTTCCCTTGGTTAATGCAAATTAAACATATAATTCTTGGATGTGATAATCTTCACCAATCGAATCTCAGATGATTCAGTTTCACCGTTCTAAAACTATCTAGAAACAGAACCTACTCCCAAAGAATATGTTTTTCTAAGGGTACCTTTTGACCAAAGAACAACTCTGCTGCTTTTTCAAAAGAAGGTGTGATATCTGAAACTAAAAAGTGATGGTCATTTATCCTCTTTTCTGCACTTATACCTTCTTGTTCCAAATACTTCTCAAGTGCTTCAGCAACGATCAAAGATGAGTCGATCACTTCTACTTCACTTTGATAAAACTTGTTGATCTCAGGCTTGATGAGCGGATAATGAGTACAACCTAAGATCAATGCATCAATGTCTTTTAGAGCTGGGTCTTTTAAATATTGTTCAATGATGGCTTCTGAAATATTATCATCATGAAACCCTTCTTCGATCATCGGAACTAATAGTGGTGTCGCCAAAGCAGAGAAACTGATAGAAGGATCTTTCACCTTGATCTGATATTCATATACTCCTGAACCCACTGTTTGTTTGGTGCCTATCAATCCCACCTTCTTACCTGAATAGTGGTTTGAAACATACTCAACAACCGGATCGATCACGTTAAATACCTTCGCCTTAGAACCAACATAAGCTTTCATCAACTCAAAAGCTGCAGCTGACGCAGAATTACAGGCTACCAAAACAAGCTTGCAGTTCTTTTCTAATAACACATCACAGATCTTGATAGAATATGCCTGTATGGTGGCAGCCGATTTATCTCCATAAGGTAAATGTGCGGAGTCACCAAAGTAAACCATCTGCTCATTCGGGAGCTGATGATTGACCGCATTAGCCACGGTAAGACCACCAAGTCCACTGTCAAATATTCCTATGGGTCTTTGATCACTCATTAATGCTAAAGTATCTGAAAGTATTCAGATTATTAACTTGTCATTTTAAAAATATGAGACAGGGATATCTAGGATTGAAGAAAACATTCTTGTTAAATGATGTGAATGGTCTCAATCACTAAAACAGAAAAAATTAACTTCGACCTAAATAAAAAAGCCCGAGAATGATCTCAGGCTTTGAATTGTGATCTGGCTGGGGCTCGAACCCAGGACCCTCTCCTTAAAAGGGAGATGCTCTACCAGCTGAGCTACCAGATCAGGATTTTTTGTTGGGTAATTAAGGTCGTTTTCCTTAATTGCGAGTGCAAAGGTAAGACCTTAAGTATAAAATGCAAAACCGAGTTTTTAAATTTCTAAATCTATTTTCAATAGGATTTCTTTTATCCTTACATCCCCTTGTTAGTCAAGAAGTTACTAGTCAGATAAAAGTAGCAGATTCTCTTTTTAATGCGCGAAGATTTACACAATCACTGAGCATTTACGAAAAGGTTTATGAAGATCAAGAGCAAGCGACCCCTTCTATGCTGCTAAAAATGGCTTATAGCCATGAAGCAATGGGTAATTTATCTTCAGCTTTACTCTACCTTCATGACTATTACAGATTCACGGGAGACGAAAATGCTTTAAAGAAAATGAATGATCTGGCGCAGGTCAATGGTTTAGAAGGTTACAACCTTAGCCAGTTTGACCAGGCTAAAAAAGCAGTTGAAGATTTTAAGCTACAGATCATAGGTTTTCTGTTTGCATTTGCTCTTCTCATTATTGGTATGATGTTTAGGAAACTCAAAAAGCATCAAAGCAAATCACCAAGTTTGGCCTTAAGTCTAGTAATCATTCTCGGGCTGATCTTTTATGTTGTCAACCTTAATTCGAATAAATCTTACGCTCTTATAAGGGAAAGTAATGCTTATCTCATGAGCGGTCCTTCAGCTGCAGCTGAACTTATTGAAGTTGCTAATGAAGGCCATAAAGTAGAAATCTTGGGCAAGAAAGACATTTGGTATCAGATCAAATGGAGAGCTGGCAGAGCCTATGTTCGAGAGAACAATCTTTTGGAGCTCTTATAAAAAGTGCTATCGATCTACTTCACCTAATACAATATCAATAGAGCCTATTACCGCTACTAAGTCAGCGATAAGCCCCCCTTTGGCGAGCTCATTGATAATCGAAAGATTGACAAAGCTTGCTCCTCGAGCCTTGCATCTAAATGGAATATCAGACTTACCATCTGCCTTAAAGTAGAAACCTGTTTCTCCTTTTGGATTTTCTGCCCTCACATATAATTCTTGTGCTTTGGGCCTGATTTTTTTAGGAACTTTGGCCCTTGGATCGAAATCTCGATCTCTTTTATGCTCTTTAGTTAATTTCTCAATAGACTGTTCAATAATTCGGAGAGATTCATAACACTCTTGCACACGCACCCAAGTTCTATCCCAGCAATCTCCCAATTGTCCCATTTTTCCTTCGCCAACTGGTACATCAAAATCAATTTCAGGATAGACTGAATAAGCGTCTACTTTCCTAAGATCAAATTTCAACCCCGAGCCTCTAAGCATCGGGCCTGTAATTCCGTAATTGATAGCTAGGTCTAGTGGTAAAACACCAATATTGGCTGTCCTATTAACGAAAATGGAGTTGTTGATGACTACTCTTTCAAGCTCCTGAAGTTTTGGCTTGAGGTATTTTACAAACTCCAAACACCTCTCCTCAAAACCTACCGGAAGATCATAGAATAACCCTCCTACCCAAATGTAATTGTAAAGCATTCGAGCGCCAGAAACCCATTCGAGCATTCTGAGGATATGCTCTCGATCTCGCATCATCCAAAAGAAAGCAGTAACAGCGCCAATATCCATCCCATAGCTTCCTAATGCCAGGAAATGAGAGGCCAAGCGATTGAGTTCAGCCACTAAAACACGAATATATTCAACTCGTTTCGGAATCTCTTTCTCAATCCCTAGCATCCTCTCTACACCCATGACAAATGCATGTTCAGTATTCATGGCTGCCAGATAATCCATACGGTCTACAAACGGAAGTGACTGGTTATAAGGTAGATTTTCAGCATGCTTTTCAAAGCACCTGTGTAAATAACCTAAATGAGGGACTACTTCTACAATCTGCTCACCAGAGGTAACTACCTCAAGCCGCAGAACACCATGAGTCGAAGGGTGCTGTGGCCCAATGTTCACAATCATCTCATCGCTTTTCAGATCCTTAGCATCGAGCTTTTGAGGCTCAGATTTATTCAGGTTCTGATCATCGAAAATATATTGGACCTGATTTGCCATTAGTACTTCACCTCCATTCCTCGGTAGTACTTTTGTTCTTTGTAATCTTTTCTGAGTGGAAATCCTTCCCAGTCGGCAGGCATCAGGATTCTTCTGAGGTCTGGATGTCCTAGGAAATCTATGCCATACATATCATAGACTTCTCTTTCTTGCCAATCTGCTGTTTTCCAAATAGCAACCAAACTTTCCACCATAGGTTTTTGTCTGGGCACAATCACCTTTATTGCTAAATGAATATCATAAGGAATAGAATAAAGATTATAGACCAATTCCATGGAGTTTTCCTCTGGGCCATTGTCCACACCTGTGACACAAGAAAGCATATCAAAGTAGCATCTTTCATCTGAATGAAGGAATTGCATAACATCTACCATTCCGTTCAAAGGGATTATAATTCCACCAGGCGTTGAGTTTTCTAAAAGCTCAAAGGAGAGCTCGGAAAACTGGCCTCTTAAAACATCTATGATCTCTTCAATCTTCACTTTCTGCTAATAGTTTTTCTACAGCCTTAGGCGCAACAATGGTTTCACTTCTGATCTTATCTTGAAGTTTGATCAATCCACCAATTAAAGCCTCTGGTCTTGGAGGACAGCCAGGAACATATACATCTACAGGAATGATCCTATCTACTCCTTTTACTACATGGTAGCCATGTTCCCAATATGGACCTCCACAGTTTGAGCATGACCCCATCGAGATTACATATCTGGGCTCAGCCATTTGTTCATAAAGTCTTCTAACTCGATCAGCCATTTTAAAGGTGACTGTACCTGCCACTATCATAACGTCCGATTGTCTAGGACTTGCTCTGGGTATAACACCCAATCGGTCTAGATCATAAGGTGTTGAAAGAGCACTCATAAATTCTATAGCACAGCAAGCCGTACCAAAACCCATAGGCCACATAGACGATAAACGAGCCCAATTGATCAGGTCTTCTAGTTTTGAGATAACGATACCTCCTTGCCCTAATTTTTGATCTAGTAAACCCATTAATCTAAATATCTTTTATAAGCAGATCTCGGAATTCCAGACTTGTAATCTGCTAATTTCTGTAGAGGTCTCACCCAATCTAAATAACCTTTTCTCCAGGCATAAGCTAAACCCAAAGTTAGAATGAAAATAAAGATGAACATCTCTGTCAATGCAAACCAAGCCCATTTCCAGTCAGTCTGAATTACTAATTCCTGATCTCCAAAAATAATAGCCCAAGGAAAAAGATATAAGATCTCTACTTCAAACAGCAGGAAGATCAGAGCAACGATGTAAAATTTTAAATTGAATTGCCCCCAAGCCGAACCGATAGTGTCTTCACCAGATTCATAGGTGGTTAATTTTTCGTAATTGGGCTTATCGGGTCTAATGACCTTTGAAGCGAAAAGACCTACGAGCGCAAAAATGATTGCACCTAAGATGAATATGAGAATAGTACCGAAGTCAGAAAGTCTGCTTTCAATCATATTTAGAAATTCAGCGGGTCGTGATGCTGAAAATGGCCATTCATCCGAATCTTTTCTTTAGTCTTTTCCATTTCTTTCACCAAAGGCAAAGCCCTCTTTAAGTGATTGATCATATAGGTCTGACGTTGTGATTCACGTACCATTTGAAGCATATCGTACTCCTGCTCTAAAGATAACCCTAATTTATGAGCAAGTTCAAATGAATCTGTCACCAAGTCAACATCTAGCTGTTCTTCCATTTTCATCATGGCAACTAGTTCCTTTGCTAACATTCTTAAAAGCTCCCAATCATCAGGGTTAGGATCTACAATATTTTCAACTGATTCAACCTCACCTCCTGCATATAACTTTGGATTCAGCTTGTCTTTAAATGATAAGATCTGAACTACATTGACACACTTAGTAGTGACATCCATTTCTCCATCATCGTAAGTCTTAACAAGACCAGTGACTTCCATCTCACTTCCGAAGTCCATCACTCGCTCATTGAAGACAGGAATTACGAAGGTACTCTCTCCTTGTAAACACTCGTTGATGAGTTGTTTATAACGAGGCTCGAAAATATGGAGGTTGACTTGTTCCCCTGGAAAAGCAACAAGCTTTAGTGGAAAAAATGGAACGTTCCTTTTAGACATGCAAACTACTCTTTAAAAACAAAGCCCCTCGAGGGGGCTTTTGTTTACATGTTTCTCACAATTTCTTCTCCGAATTCGGAGCATTTCAATAGAGTTGCTCCTTCCATGAGTCGCTCAAAATCATATGTGACTCGTTTTGAAGCAATTGACTTCTCTAATCCTTGATAAATTAGATCAGCCGCTTCTTGCCAGCCAAAGTATTCAAGCATCATGGCACCAGATAAAATTACTGATCCAGGATTTACTTTGTCCTGACCTGCATATTTAGGTGCAGTTCCATGAGTTGCCTCGAAAATCGCATTTCCAGTCAGGTAATTAATATTGGCTCCAGGAGCAATACCAATACCGCCAACCATTGCGGCCAACGCATCAGAAACATAGTCTCCATTTAAGTTTAATGTAGCAATAACAGAATATTCCGCTGGTCTCAAAAGAATCTGCTGAAGGAATGCATCTGCAATCACATCTTTGATGATCACTTTATGACCATCCTTTTCGATTACCTGCCAAGGTCCACCATCTAGGTCTTCGCTACCATATTCATTCTTAGCCAATTCGTAACCCCAGGTTTTGAAAGCACCTTCGGTGAACTTCATGATATTTCCTTTGTGAACGAGAGTCACAGAATCTCGTTTTTGATCAAAAGCATAATCGATCGCACCTTTTACCAAACGATGAGTTCCTTCTTCAGATACAGGTTTAATACCATATCCAGCACTATCTGGAAATCTTACTTTACCATATTTATCAGGGAAGTGCTCTTTCAAGAGTGACGCAAACTTATCAGCCTCTGGTGTTCCTTTTTCAAACTCAATACCGGCATAGATGTCTTCAGTATTCTCTCTGAAGATCACCATGTCACATAAACCTGGCTCTTTAACTGGAGACGGTGTTCCTTTAAACCATCTTACAGGACGAACACAAGAATATAGATCTAGTACCTGACGAAGCATTACATTCAAAGACCTGATGCCTCCACCCACCGGAGTTGTTAATGGTCCTTTAATTCCAACCAAATATTCTTTAAAAGCCTCTAAAGTTTCCTCTGGCATCCACTTGCCTGTAGCATTGTACGCCTTCTCTCCAGCAAGGACTTCTTTCCATTCGATAGACTTTGATCCATTATACGCTTTTTCTACTGCGCTATCGAGCACATTTTGAGCAGCTGGCCAGATGTCTACACCTATTCCATCACCTTCTATAAATGGAACGGTTGGGTGATCGGGTACATTAAGTACTCCGTTATTGATAGTTATTTTTTGTTCGCTCATAATTTATGATTGAAATTTTCTTCAAAAATTTAGGGTTGGCAAGGTAATAAAAACTGATGTTTTAAGGTCGGTTAATAGCTTTCCTTTTCATTTGGAAAGTCACCCGACTTAACATCTTGCACATATTGATTAACGGCTTGGTTGATAATTTCTCCCACCTGTGCATACTGTCTTAAAAATCTAGGCTTGAATTCTGCTGTAATACCTAACATATCATGCATCACTAAAACTTGACCATCTGTATGAGGGCCCGCCCCAATACCTATGGTTGGTATTTTAATTTCTTTAGAAACTCTTTCTGCCAAGTCCGCCGGAATCTTTTCAAGAACAATGGCGTAACAACCACATTCTTCTAGGATCTTGGCATCTTCTATTAGTTTGTCAGCCTCATCTTCTTCTTTAGCCCTTACAGTATAGGTTCCAAACTTATAAATAGACTGTGGCGTAAGACCTAAATGCCCCATTACAGGAACACCAGCACTCAATACTCTTACGATGGATTCTTTTATCTCTGCCCCACCTTCCATCTTTACTGAGTGAGCACCTGACTCTTTCATGATCCTAATGACAGACCTTAGTGCTTCTGATGAGTTCCCCTGATAAGAACCAAAAGGTATATCAACCACCACGAAAGCTCTGTTGACTGCCCTGACCACTGAGCTTGCATGGTAAATCATTTGATCTAATGTAATTGGTAATGTGGTTTCATGGCCGGCCATGACGTTAGAGGCAGAATCTCCCACTAGAATGACATCTACTCCAGATGAGTCTATGAGTTTAGCCATGGAAAAATCATAAGCAGTAAGCATAGAGATCTTTTCTCCGCGCTCCTTCATTGCTTGCAATTGATGTGTGGTTACTTTTTTGATTTCTGACTTGTGTATTGACATATGGGCAAAATTAAAGGGGCAAATATAAGCATTTACCCCTTCGAACTATTTTCTAGTATTTTAATCTATTTTTCGTTGTAGATATGAACGTCTCGTTGTGGGAAAGGGAAAGACACATCTTGTGCATCGAACTCTTTCTTCACTTTTTCGATCATATCAAAATTAACATTCCAAAGCTCTGTGGTATCTACCCATGCTCTTACTTGAATGTCTACACTGCTGTCCCCAAGGTTCGTTACTCGAACAAATGGCGCAGGATCCTTATGAATTCTTTCATCCGCTGCCAGGAGATCTTGAATGATCTTCTTTGCCTTTTCAAAATCATCGTCATATGCTATTCCAAAAACCTTATCCCATCTTCTTTTATCCTCTTGAGTGAAGTTTGTAATATTGGCTCCTGCCACGGCACCATTGGGCAAGTATATAACCTTATTATCAGTTGTTTTTAAAACGGTGTTTATAATAGTGACCGCATGAACAGATCCTGATTGACCATTCACCTCTACAAAATCGCCAGCCTTAAATGGCTTCAAGGTTAGAATAAGAATTCCACCAGCAAAATTTCCGAGAGAACCTTGTAATGCTAACCCAACAGCAAGACCTGCCGCTCCAAATACGGCTATAAAACCAGAAGTCTCTATTCCTACTTGTTTTACAATGGCCAAAATTAGAGCTGCATACAATGCAACCTTTACTACGCCTTTTAATGTGGGGATAATCGTAGGGTCGACAGCTCTTTTGGTTAAGGTTTTACCCGTTACTTTTACAACTCTTTTAATAACCCAAAACCCAACGATAAGGGTGATTAATGCACCTAAGATGTCAAGACCGTAATCAAGAATCGTAGATTGGAAATCATTCCAAATCTGATTTAAATCAAAATCCATTTTAGTGTTTTAGTTAAGTTGGAATTTAATAAAGGAATGCCGAATAATCACCATCCTTTAATTGAACATGAATATGTTCTTCAATAGTAGTGCTGAGTTCAAAGCCCTTAAAGTCAACTTCAATTGGAAAACGTTTATGGGTTCTGTTCACCAAAACAGCCGTTTGAATCTTCCTCACCTTCATTTTTAAGAAAGGGTCTAGCGAATAGACCATTGTTCTTCCTGAATTCAGAACATCATCTACAATGACCATGGTGAAGTTTGGATCTGAAGGTGCTTCTGAGATATTGATCACAGGTTGGCTTTCGGCATCTTTATCAATATCCACTCTAAGAAGTTGGATCTGAATCTCAGATATAGCTTCAATCTCTTTAGCTAAAAGTTCAGAAATTATAACACCATTATCATCAATACCCGCTAGGTAAAGTCTTTTTGCCTCGAAGTTTTGCTCATAGATCTCATAGGCCATTCTTCTGATGATCTGTAAGACCTGAGCTTTTTCTAAAATCTTTTTCCGATTGGACTTCATAGAAACTATTCCGGGATAGGCATGACTTTGCTATCCTTAAAGGTAGACAGGATCACCATTGACTGCAAATTGTCAACCACAGAAATGTCACTCACCTTTTCAAGCATCAGTTGTTGATAAGAAGCAATATCCTTGGCAATGACCTTTAAGACAAAGTCACCAGAACCTGTCACATGATGACATTCAATTACTTCATCAATGCCATTGATGGCCTCCATGAAAATCTCAATATTCTGTTTATTGTGTCCTTTAAGCGTGGCGTATACAAAAGTACTGACCCCCATACCGATCTTGTCAGTATCAAGCTTAGCATGATAACTCTTAATGATTCCAGAGTTCTCTAATTTCTTTACTCTTTCTAGAGTTGGCGCTGGAGACAGACCAATTTCTTTCGACAGCTGTGCGTTTGTAATCTTCGCATTCGACTGAAGGATGTCGAGTATTTTTCTGTCGATCTTATCTAGTTTCAGATTCACGGTAATAATATCGGTTAGTGCAAAATATAATTCTGTTCAAAGGTATGAATATCGAAGAATATTTTAAATAATAAAATAAAATTTCAACTGACAGAATTATGTCCGCTTGCGAATGAGCTTTTTAAGATCTCGAGCTCTCTCATTTAACGACTCTTTTCTTCGAGTATTATCTCTTATAATTTCAATACGCTCAGAAGCTTTTTCATATTGAGCAGTCTCAACTTCGTATTCTGCCAAATAGTAATGTGAATAAAGGAAGTAACCTGAATCCTCTTCGTCTTCTAAGTCATTCGTAAACTCTATTACTTTTTTGAAATATTCTCTGGCTTTTGCATCTCCACCTCTAACTTTATTGATATGGCCAAGGAAAAAACTTGCATACCTACCACTTACCTCTTCATAACCAATTTGCCTCTCATCAATTCGTTTTAATATCTCCTGAGAAACCAAAGCTGCCTGATCATATTGTCCAGTAGTATATAACATTCGCGCATAAAAACGATGGAAGTATGGGTTATCGGGGTATTTTTCGTAGAGATACTCAGATAATCGTAAAGCATCGAAAGTTTCATCGGTTTCAAAGGCTTTTATTCTCATCAAGAAAAAAGAAGCCTCTATTCGGGTATAAAAAGCATTTCTAGAAACTTCATCGAGCTGCTTAAGGCCTAATTCCTTGTCTCCTTTTGGAAAGAAAATAAGCATCGGTCTTAGCATAGGATAAGTTTCCCTGATCCAAATTGAATAGTAATTGAAAAGTGCATCGCCAAAGAGCACTTCTGGGGAGAAATCTTCATTGCCTTGCGTGATCTCCAAATACTTCAGGGCCCCTTTTCCTGCGCTGGCAGCTCTTAGCCAATTCTTCTTTTCCGAATGGTATCTCCCTTCGAAACCATATGCTCCTGCTAAAAAGAATGCGGCTTCAATATTCGTATCATCTCTATCATACATGGCCTCTGCCTTTGCAATGGTAGTATCCATGTACGCTAAAAACTCATCTCCCAAGGCAGATTCCTTATTTAAGTTGGGCATCATCTGCCACCAAGTACTAATACCCAATAAGAAGTATGGAAGCGGATGATCGGGGTGATTGTATTTCATCCAATTAAATTCAACTTCAGCTTCTCTAAACTTAAAGTTGTACATATTATCTACTGCCTCTGTGATTTCATACTGAAGTGCCATATTCAGCAATAAGTATTCAGAAGAATCTGCCTTATTCTGAAAAGCTCCTAGCTGAGATGACCCAACACTTGTCACCACTAGCACTAATAAAATTCTGATCAATGATTTAACCATACGCTCTTCTCAGGCAAAATTACTGCCGTTTATTCCAATCCCCATGCATTGATACAAAAAACAATTAGGCTTCGTCCTTAAATCGTACTTTTATACCAAATAGTTTCAGATGCCTAGAGAATTTAGCCCTTTAGAATTAAAAACAAGAGAAATGACAAGCTTTAACAAGAAGCTTTTCTTCGTCGTACTCTGTCTGATCTATTTCATATTGGTTTATATTCAGCAGTCATTTATTGTGGATGAGATCGCAGCCTTTAAATTTTTAGAAGGTCCTCAGGCGCTGCTATTCAAGGTTTTTGCAAGTCTTAAAATGCTCTCTATTCCTTTAGTATATGGACTAAAATTCACGCTAGTCGGTTTTATACTTTGGGTCGGGTGTTTTATGTGGGGATACAATGTTCCATATTATAAATGTTGGAACGTGGCAATGATAGCAGAGGTGGTATTCTTTGTTCCTACAATTCTAAAAATACTGTGGTTCTTTTTTATAGATACTGACCCAACTTACTGGGAATACACTGCCTTCTATCCTTTATCATTGATGAGCTTTTATGATCATGCGGTAGTCGCTGATAAATATGAATATGTAAATCAGCAACTCAATGTTTTCCAAATTGCCTATTGGGTTGTATTATCATATGGTATTGATTTCGCTGCCAGGAAGAAAAAATCAGTTGCCAATGCCATCGTGGCTACCTCTTACGTACCCCTTTTTCTTCTTTGGTTATGGTTCTACATCGGGGTATCGGAGTAAACTAGCATTACTACCTATCTGGATTAATAATTTTTAACCGTTGCCCTAGTATATTTTTACTATTTTCGAGCCTCAAAGTGGATTTAGATGACGGATTTTAAAAAGATCAATAACCTAGGAGGTTGGGCAGTATTCGCCATTTCTCTTATCGCCTACATTTTTACGGTAGAAGAAACGGCTAGTTTTTGGGATTGCGGGGAGTTCATTGCTATCGCTTATAAACTCGAAGTATCTCACCCTCCTGGTGCACCATTGTTCATGCTAATAGGTAGGTTGTTCTCCTTTTTGTCTTTTGGAGATGTAACTCAAGTAGCTTATTGGGTCAATATGGCTAGCGTTTTAGCTTCAGCATTTACCATCCTTTTCCTTTACTGGTCTATTGTTTTATTAGGCAGGAAGTTGCTTTCAGCTAAAGTGGGAGAGGAAACAGATCTTCAGAAAATTTTATTAATCGGGGCAGGAGCCATAGGAGCGCTTTCTTTCACATTTACTGATTCATTCTGGTTCTCAGCCGTGGAAGGCGAGGTTTACGCCATGTCTTCCTTCTTCACCGCTATGGTGTTTTGGGCAATTCTTAAATGGGAATTGATTGAAGATGAAAGTTTAGCTAAGAAATGGCTCATCTTCATTGCCTATATGATCGGGCTATCAACTGGTGTTCACCTTCAAGTATTGGTGACCTTACCAGCATTGGCGCTGGTTTATTACTTCAAGAAATACAAAGAACCAACATGGACAGGCGGAATCATCGCATTAGTGTTTAGTTTATTTTTGGTTCTGTTTATCAATTCATTCATCATTCCAGGCCTACCTTCAATAGCAGGGAAATTTGAAATCACTTTTGTGAACACTTTTGGTTTACCATTTGGCTCAGGAGCTCTTTTTCTAACACTATTGGTAGTAGCAGCCATAGTTTTCGGACTAATAATTACTGCTAAAAAGGACATGGTTAATCTGAATACTTTGATCCTCTCTATGGCATTTGTGTTAATTGGTTATACCTGTTATACCGTCATATTGATTCGTTCAAGAGCCGACCCCCCCATCGATCAGAACAACCCTGAGGATGTAATGACCTTCGTTTCTTACTTAAAGCGTGAGCAATACGGAAGCAGACCTTTGGTTTACGGACAGTATTATAATGCACCTATAACAGACTACGTTGAGGGGGATCCGGTTTATTATAAAGCAGATGACGACTACAAGGTCTCTGATTATAAATTAGATTATGAATATGATCCCGACTACACTACATTCTTACCTAGAATGTACAGTTCTTCACCGGGACACATACAAAAATACAGGCAGGTTACAGGAGTCAGCCCAGGTGAAACCCCAACCTTTGCAGATAACATAGGCTTCCTCTTCAATCATCAAATTGGGCACATGTACCTCAGGTATTTCATGTTCAACTTTGCAGGAAGAGAAAGTGATATTCAAGATGCCGATTGGCTCCGACCATTTGAAACTGACTCAAGCGTACCACAAACAATTGCAGATAATAAAGGGAGGAATCAATACTTCATGATTCCACTGATTCTTGGATTGATCGGTTTCTTTTTTCAATTCAACAAAGATCCAAAAAGCTTCTCTGCAACGGCAATGCTTTTCATACTGACAGGTGTAGCACTTGTTGTTTACTTGAATTCCCCTCCAGTAGAACCTAGAGAACGAGACTATATTTATGCAGGTTCTTATTACGCCTTCGCTATTTGGATAGGCCTTTCAGTTATTGCCATTGGAAGTATATTGGCCAAAAGAGGCAAAAGCTTGGCTTATGGAGCAATTGCTTTAGGAATGATAGCTCCTGTATTACTGGCTAAAGAAAATTGGAATGATCACGACAGGTCAAATAGATATTTCTCTGTTGACTCTGCCCGAAACTTCCTTGCCTCATGTGAACCAAATGCCATTCTTTTCACTGGTGGTGATAACGACACTTTCCCGCTTTGGTATTTACAAGAAGTGGAAGGATTTAGGACAGATGTCAGAGTAGTTGTATTGAGTTATTATGCTACCGACTGGTACATCAACCAGACTGCTACAAAAATGAATGATTCAGAGGCATTCCCTTATTCCTTGACTATCGACAATTATAGACAAGGAACTAATGATGTCCTCTATGTAAATGAATTACCTCAATTTGAAGGTCAGGCGATCGACCTAGAAGAATACATAGATGTAGTACGAAGAGATGTCCCACAGTTCAAAAGGACATTTGCTTCTGGTGCAGAAGTTATGCTTATACCCGCAGAAACTTTAACAATGCCTGTAGATACTAGCTCTGTTCTGGAAAAAGGAATTATTCCTGAAGATCTAAAGCCTTATATGGTTGATCGTATGTTCTTCGACTTTAAGAGAAATCAACAAGGAGAAATTCAATCTAGAACAGTAGACAAAGGCCAAATGATGCTTTTTGACTTAATTGTTGAAAACAACTGGGAGCGACCAATCTATTTCAACTACACATCAGTTAATGCATTAAGCTGGGATGCTGATCCATACCTTGTACAAGAGGGAATGGCGTATAGACTGCTTCCTGTAAGAAAGCCAAATAATAGAAGGGAGTTGGTGAATACTGATGTCATGTATGACAATGTGATGAACAAGATGCAGTTCAGAGGCTTGGATGATCCTTCAACTAATCTCAACGAAGATTACAGAGGATTTGTACAAAACCATAGGTCTATGGTAAGCTCTTTGGCAGATGCTTTGATCTCTGAAGTTGATACCATCAGAGCAAAAGAAGTTCTTGACTTTGGAATGGACAAGATGCCTATAGAAGCGGTTCCTTATGATATTTCGACTGTTGGATTTATTGAAGGCTATTTTAAAATAGGTGAAGAGGAAAGAGCATTAGAGATGGCCAATGCTATGGCTGAGCAGTTCAATGCAGAGATCACTTACTACCAAAACAAGCAACGATACGACAACAACTTCATAGGTAAATCAAGAGGACTTAGATACTTACAGCTTCTCTTAGAGGAACAAGGCCAGCTAGAGGCAAGTCAAAAAGTGGGAGAAATGTTGCAAGAACAGCAAGTTAGAATGGATGTAAATCCTAACAACTTTTAATTTGTTAAGACTTAATAATCTAGAAAGGCATTTACACTTGTAGATGCCTTTTTTATTTTTCTAAGATCAAGAAGAGGTCTAATGCTTCATCTGCATTATCTACAACCAGATAGTCATCATGTGTTATTTCAGATACCAAACCTATATTTGAGGTATTTAGCTTATTCCTATTCATCCTATTAAGGATATCATAAGGAATCCTAAGTAAAGGCGCAGGAAGTTTATATTGTAGATTGAAAATATCAAAACGAGTGATCTTATCCACAGACCGTTTATTCTGCTCATAGTATTCCATCACTTTGGTATTTCCTCCTACCCCTTTCATGGTTACCTTTTCAAAATACTTCTTCGCCAGATCCGTCAGTTCTTGAGAAGTATACTCCCTAACATGCCAAGGATTACGTGTTAATGTCTTTTTAATATTCGGTGTTGTGAGAACAGCAATCCCTCCTGGTTTCAAAACTCTATGGATCTCGGCTAAAAACCCATGGTCATTTTTTACATGTTCAATCACTTGGAAGCTGACAATTGAATCGAAAGAGTTTTCCTTGATACTATTAAAGGGTGGAAAAACGGCTTGTTCAAAAGCAACTTCAGGGTACTTCTCTTTTAGATTATCTATAACCTCTTGGATCTTATCTAAAGCTAAATAGCTTTCAGCCAAGGGCTTTAGTAGTTCCACTCCCCTACCTTCACCACAGCCTAATTCTAGTAATTGGCCTTTAACATATGGCATTGCTAAATAATAGGCCTGCAACAACCGTTGATGAATTGGGTTATCTGAGGGAATCTGGTCTGAAGCGATCTCTGTTGTATAAGTTGCCATGCTTAAATTTTGGCCAAAATTAGAGCTTTAAACTGAATTCAATAAAAATTAAGAGTCGGAACTACAATTCTCTTAAATTTGAGGTCTAAGGATATGAAAAGCTTTCTATCATTTCTTCTGTTTATGATATGCTCAATGAGTTGGGCTCAACAAAGGATGAGCTCTACAGAGTTGAGTTATTTGTACAATGAGGAAAACGAATTTCTGATAAGATTCCAAGTAGCATCTCAGGGAAATGATTATAAGGTCTATCTAAATTTCATGCTCAATGATGGAAATGTAAGGATTACAGATTATAATTTGAGATATGACATCAGAGAGAGTTACATCACAGAAAAAATCATAGAATCAGGTGATCCCATAGATTCAACGAAAGTTCTGGACGTGGCTTTTCGAGAATTCACTTATTTACTCGAATTCGAAAAACAGAATAATAACAACCTTTTAGTGGTGGACATTTATAATGTGGTTAAAGACGAGCATTTCTATTTGGACATCCCTCTCTCAGGCGAAACAACCAAGCCAACTTCATATCTGATCTTCGAGGCGGACAAAGACATCCCTTACTTCTCTAAATACATCAACAGAAATTATCCAATCAGGATTAAAAGTGTTTTTGGAGAATCATTGAATTATAAGGTCTCAGGAATAGAAAATAACAAACCTGTATCCTTGCCACCTTTTGATGAATCCGAAAGAACCGAATCTACCGAAGTTCCAATAGATACTTTGTACGAAACAAATGAGGATGAACTTTTTGAGTTTAATAACGAAGGTTACCACACTATTTACACATCAGACATTCCAGATAGCTTCATCAAGATTCTGGTGGCAGATGAATTTTTCCCCTATTTCGAAGACTACAAGGACCTGATTCAACCACTTATTTATGTAAGTTCGAATAAGGAATATACAGAGATGCGTGATGCTGAAGATACTCGACTCGCTTTTGAAAACTATGTCAATAACACCATTACTGCGAATCAAGTAATAGCTAAGGATTTTGTTAAATTTTACTATCGTCGGGTTCGTGAATCTGCTAGGTTATTTACGGAAGACCGAGCCGGTTGGAAAACTGATCGTGGGATGATCTTTCAAGTTTATGGTGATCCTGCGCAAGTTTTTAGAAATGAAAAAACTGAGCTTTGGGTATATACTTCTCCCATTGGAGGAAGAATTAGATTTATTTTTGATATCATTTATGATAAAGGTATCAGGCAATTCAAATTAATTAGGGGAAATCGCTATAGAGAAGAGTGGATGCAAGCCGTCACTCAATGGAGAGCAGGAAGAATAATTGAATGAATCATAAAGAACAGTCAGATTTCATTTATGGTACTAGAGCCATTATAGAGTCTATCGAATCAGGAAAAGAGGTAGATAAAATATTGATTCAAAAAGACCTTAGGAATGAATTAATTCAAGAGCTTCAAGCTCTTGCTAAAAGCCATTCCGTTCCAGTCCAAAAGGTGCCTGTTGAAAAACTCAACCGAGTTACAAAGAAGAACCATCAAGGTACAATTGCCTACATGTCTTCTGTGGTATACGCCTCCTTGGATAATGTAATTTCTGAAGCCTACGGCAAAGGAGAAACCCCTCTAATCATAGTTTTAGATAGGATCACGGATGTCAGAAATGTTGGAGCAATTGCAAGAACTGCTGAATGTGCTGGGGTACATGCCATTGTGGTTCCTAGTCGAAATACTGCTCAATTAGGGGCAGATGCGATGAAAACCTCCGCAGGCGCCTTAAATTATATTCCTGTCTGTAGAGTTGAGAATTTAAAAACAACGCTCAAAAACATACGCGAAAATGGGATTCAAGTAATGGCCTGTTCAGAAAAGGCTGAAGAATCAGTCTTTGAAACTGATCTAACTGCACCCTTAGCTATAATAATGGGTTCAGAAGAAAATGGAATTTCTCCTGAATACTTAAAATTCACAGATGGTCATATTAAGCTGCCGATCGTTGGAAAAATTGATTCCTTGAATGTATCCGTAGCTACTGGAATAATTACTTACGAAGTGATAAGACAGCGTAGGGCACAGAATTAACTGAATTCTGAACCTTTGTCTTTAGCATCATTCAGAAACTCTCTAAATTTCTTTTCAGCATCTTTTTTACACACCAAGACTACGTTTCCTGATTTGGTCACCAAATAACCATCGAGGTCTTGCACCACAAGGAGCGTGTCATCTGGCCCTTTTACATAGCAGTTCTTTGAATTATAAAGGAGTGCTTTACCCTCAACAACATTCTCATTTTGATCTTTGTCCTTGATCTCGTGTAATGAATCCCAACTACCTAGGTCGGACCAGTCAAATTCTCCTTTGACCATATAAACATCTTTGGCCTTTTCCATGATTCCGTAGTCAATCGAAATGCTTTTGCATTGTGTATAAGCCCCATCAATAAAGTCTTGCTCTTGAGCGGAAAAGTATTTCCCTTTGCCCTCTTCAAAAATGACCGCTATGTCTTGTAAATAGTGATGAAATGCATTGGTAATGGTATCAATCGTCCAAATAAAAATACCCGCATTCCAGACGAAATCACCACTCTCAACAAATTTTTGAGCTAAACTGAGCTCAGGTTTTTCAGTAAAGGTCTTAACTTTTTTAACCTTATCATTCGGACTTGAGTGATACTGAATATATCCGTAACCTGTTTCCGGCCTACTTGGCACTATTCCAAGTGTAATAAGTTTATTAGTATCTATCGCAGCATTAAACGCAGTTTCTATATTTTCTTTAAACATATTTTCTTTAAATACCACATGGTCAGATGGAGCAACGATCATCACGCCTTCAGGATCCCTCTCTTTAATCTTAAATGCAGGATAGGCCACAGCAGCAGCCGTATTCCTTCCAATAGGCTCTAATAAGATCTGATCATCACTTAATTCAGGAAGTTGCTCTTTGACCAAACCATAGTAGTTCTTATTTGTGATCACATAAATATTTTCGCTGGGGCAAACATTTAAAAATCGGTCATATGTCATTTGGATCAACGACCTCCCCGTACCTAATACATCTAAAAATTGCTTAGGTTTATTAGCACGACTATATGGCCAGAATCTACTACCAATTCCGCCAGCCATGATCACTACATATTTCTGTGCCATTTTATACTATTCCTTCGTTCAGTAGATCACTGATGTGTAAGAAGCCGATTACATTATCATCAGAATCCACTACAATTAATTGATTGATATCAAACTGACGCATCATGTTAAGCGCCCTGATCGCATATTCCCCTTTTAGAATTGTCTTGGGTTGATGCGTCATTACTTCTCCTATGGTGAGTCTCGAAAAGCTATCATACTTTTCTAGCATTCTTCTCAGGTCGCCATCTGTAAAAATTCCTATTAACTTATTCTCAGCATTAACCACAGCGGCAGCCCCTAAACGCTTTTTTGAAATTACTAAAATACTGTCTTTTACCAAGTCTGATTCCTTCACAATTGGCAATTCATTCTTAGGATAAATATCGTCTACTTTTAAATAGAGTTGTTTACCCAATGCTCCGCCTGGATGATATTTGGCAAAATCTTCAGAGCTAAATCCTCTAGCCCATAGTAAGCTCACTGCCAAGGCATCACCAATGGCTAAATGTACAGTAGTACTCGTTGTTGGAGCTAAATTGTTAGGATCTGCTTCTTTATCAATTAATGCTCTAATGGAATGATCGGCATGCTTAACAACATAACAATCATCATTGCTCACTAACGCGATGATCTTGGCTCCGGTTCTTTTTATCAAAGGAATGAGAACTTTTATCTCCTCAGTATTTCCACTTTTCGAGATCACCATGACCATATCTTCTTCTCTAATCATGCCTATATCACCATGAATGGCATCGGCTGCATGCATAAAAATGGAGGGAGTTCCTGTCGAATTGAGGGTTGCAACTATCTTATTTGCAATAATCGCACTCTTCCCAACACCTGTCACTACTAAGCGACCTTTCATGTTGAGTACCTCATTCACAATGAGTTCGAACTCATCGTCTATACAATGAGTCACTTTATTTATAGCCTCTGCCTCTTTGAGTAGAGTTTCTTTAGCTATGCTTTGGATATTTTTGCTTAAATTCAATTTAGGCGCAACATTCTGATTGTGCGACAAATATAAGTAATGGTCTCATTCCAAATGGGTTTAGAGAAATTAATATGGTAAGTGTCGAATTCTTAAGAACAAAGCTAAAAGAGGTATTTGGCTATGACAAGTTCCGAGGCAATCAAGAAAAGATCATTCTCAACCTACTTGCGGGAAATAATACTTTTGTGATTATGCCCACTGGAGCTGGTAAATCTATGTGCTATCAAATGCCGGCTATAGTACAGGAAGGCACAGCCATTGTCATATCTCCTCTGATCGCCCTGATGAAAAATCAGGTGGATCAAATGAATGCTGTAGGTATCAATGCTCGCTTCCTCAACTCAACTTTATCTAAATCAGAGATCAACAGGATCAAAAAAGCAACATTGGCTGGTGAACTCAAGCTTTTATATATAGCTCCTGAATCTCTTACCAAACCCGAAAATGTAAGCTTTTTAAGTCAGGCTAATGTTTCATTTGCAGCCATAGATGAGGCTCATTGTATTTCAGAATGGGGACATGATTTTCGACCTGAATACAGAAGAATCAAATCAATTATTAGCGAAATCGGTGATGTACCCATCATTGCATTAACAGCCACTGCTACTCCAAAAGTCCAGCTCGATATTCAGAGAAACCTCCAAATGGAAGATGCCGACTTGTTCAAGTCTTCTTTCAACAGAGAAAACCTATATTATGAAGTCCGGCCAAAGAAGGGTGTTAAAAAGCAGCTGATCAAATTCATTAGAGAGAATCAGGGGAAATCGGGAATCATCTATTGCCTCAGTAGAAAAAAGGTGGAAGAGATCGCCAAATTCTTGCAAGTCAATGGCTTTAAAGCTGCACCCTATCATGCCGGATTCGATGCTCCGATTCGAATGAAGAATCAGGATGACTTCCTGAATGAAGAGGTAGATGTGATTGTAGCGACCATCGCTTTTGGAATGGGTATTGATAAACCTGATGTTCGATTCGTGATCCATTATGATGTTCCGAAATCATTAGAAGGCTATTACCAAGAAACAGGAAGAGCAGGAAGAGATGGATTAGAAGGACAATGCATCATGTTTTATAGTTACAGTGACATTCTGAAGCTGGAGAAATTCAATAAGGATAAGCCTGTTACTGAAAAAGAAAACGCCAAAATATTATTGGAAGAGATGTCTTCCTACTCGGAATCGGCCGTATGCAGGCGAAAACAACTTTTACACTATTTCGGAGAAGAATACGAAGATACTCATTGTAAGAAGGAAGGCAAGTGTGATAACTGTCGTTATGAGCGTGAGACTTACGATGGGCAAGAATATGCTCAGGTTGTCCTAGAGGCTGTAGAACAAACTGAACAACGCTTTGGCATGACGCATTTGGTAAGTGTGATCAGAGGTTCGTCCAATCAATACGTAAAAAGCTATGGGCATGATAAACTAGATGTTTATGGCAAAGGCAAGGAACAAGATGATTCTTTTTGGAAGTCTATCGTTAGACAAACCTTGTTGAACGAGCTGATACTCAAAGACATCGAAAATATTGGACTTCTGAAAATGTCTAAGAAGGGCAAGGCATTTATGAAGAACCCTCAGCCTATAGAATTCTCAAAAGACTTAGATTATAGTGATGTTGATGGTTCTGAAGAAGAAAACAATGAAACGCCAGCTTCACCAAATGTTGGAAACTCTTACGACAAAGTTCTTTTTGACTTGCTAAAAGCAGAGAGAAAGAAAATTGCTAAACAAAAGAATCTTCCACCTTATGTGATCATCCAGGACCCTTCGCTTCAAGAAATGGCGACCACA
The DNA here is from genome assembly GCA_965661435.1 of Roseivirga sp. Taxonomy (GTDB): domain Bacteria; phylum Bacteroidota; class Bacteroidia; order Cytophagales; family Cyclobacteriaceae; genus Roseivirga. Next base: position 38,379 of record CBFIDS010000088.1, on the reverse strand, counting down.
TTCCCAACAACGGCTGAGGCATTGGCCAATGTGAATGGAATTGGTATGGGCAAGGTCCATAAGTTCGGTGCATCTTTTCTAAGTCTGATCAAAAAATATGTTGAGGATAATGAGATTGACATTGAAGATGTGGTGGTGATTAAATCTTCAGGTAATAAATCCAAGAATAAGATCTACATCATTCAGCAAGTTGATCGAAAGATAGAGTTGGAGGAGGTGGCCGAACAGAAAAGTTGGTCAATGTCAGAGCTTTTGGATGAAATGGAGATCATCTGTTTTTCTGGAACCAAGCTTAACCTCGATTACTATTTGGAGCATATCATTGATGAAGATTTCCAAGAAGACATCATGGACTACTTTATGAATGCTGAAACTGATGATATTCAAGTTGCCCTAGAAGCATTTGAAGAAGATGATATTACAGAAGAAGATCTTAGACTAATGAGAATTAAATTTATCTCAGAGTACGCAAATTAAGCTCAACAGAAATCCGCTCATTTGTGCGGATTAATTACCTTTGAAGGTTTCTAGATTAGCATTTGACATGAACATTCTTGTACTAGGTAGCGGAGGTCGTGAACACGCCTTTAGCTGGAAAATTTCTCAAAGTCCGAATTGTAAAAATCTATATACAGCACCAGGCAATGCTGGCACAGCTGCCTTAGGCACTAATGTCAATATTGCTGTTACAGACTTCAAAGCTATTGCTGACTTTGTACGATCGAAGGAGATTGATTTAGTGGTAGTGGGACCGGAAGATCCTTTGGTCAATGGAATTGTGGATTTCTTCAAAGCTGAACCTGAACTAGCTAAAGTTGGTATTGTAGGACCATCAAAAGCCGGTGCTCAATTAGAAGGTAGTAAAGACTTCTCCAAGAAGTTCATGAAGAAGTATGCCATTCCAACTGCAGGATCCAAAACCTTTACTAAAGATAGTCTAGAAGAAGGATTAAACTACGTGTCTAGCCATCCATTGCCTATCGTTTTAAAAGCCGATGGATTAGCTGCTGGAAAAGGTGTGATCATATCCGAAAATCATGAACATGCTCGAGAAACCTTAACAGAAATGTTGGTAGATGCCAAGTTTGGAGATGCCTCAAGCAGTGTAGTCGTAGAACAATATTTAGATGGCATCGAGCTTTCAGTTTTTGTCCTAACCGATGGAAAAAATTATAAGATCCTACCTGAGGCTAAAGATTATAAACGTATTGGAGAAAAAGATACAGGACTGAATACAGGAGGAATGGGTGCAATAACACCTGTGCCATTTGCTACTACTGACTTTATTAAAAAAGTTGAGGAGAGAATTGTGGTTCCCACGGTTAAAGGTCTCGAGTCTGAGAATATAGACTATAAGGGATTCATCTTTATTGGCTTGATGAATGTTGGTGGCGATCCTTTTGTCATTGAATACAATGTCCGAATGGGTGACCCTGAAACACAAGTTGTCCTGCCAAAGATCAAATCTGATCTTTTAGACTTATTACAGGCTTGTGCAAAAGGAACTTTAAATGAAACAGATTACACTACTTATGATAATACATTTTCTACGGTAGTGATGGTTTCAGGTGGTTATCCGGGATCTTACCCAAAGGGATTGAAAATCACAGGGATTAGTGAAGTTGAAAATGCAGAAGTATTTCATGCCGGTACCAAGAGTGGAGAAGGCAACAGTATCTTAACGAATGGCGGTAGAGTAATGGCCGTTACCGGTAACGCTGAAACGCTAGAAAAAGCATTAGAAAATGCTTATAATGGTGTGAGTAAAATCAATTGGGATCAAGAATATCATAGAACCGATATTGGTCAAGATTTACTCAACATAATTAACAAATAAGAATTCAAGCCGAGAGGCAATTGATATATGGGTTGTAGTTGCGGATCGAGTGTAGCAGGTAAATCCCTGGGTTGTAATAACAATGGAAATTGTTCCACTGGAGGATGCAATAAACTCAATGTATTCGACTGGCTTTCTAATATGGATGAAACCGCTCATGAGAAGTTCAACATCATAGAAGTCAGATTCAAGAATGGTAGAAAGGAATTCTTTAAAAATGAAAACCATTTAGATCTTGTTACTGGAGAATCTGTAATAGTCGATGTCCCTGGTGGTCATCACCTTGGCCACGTATCTATGCAAGGAGAATTGGTTCGTCTTCAGATGAAAAAGAAGAATGTAGCCGAAAATGATGAGATCCGTCAAGTCTACAGAAAAGCTACATCCAAAGACCTCGAGAAATTCGAAGAAGTAAGAAAAAGAGAAAACCCTGCCTTATATAGAACTCGTAATATCATACTGGAGCAAAAACTTCGGATGAAACTTACAGACATAGAGTTTCAAGCTGATAATACAAAAGCCACTTTTTATTATTCCGCAGAGGAAAGAGTTGACTTTCGTCAATTGATTAAAGTCTTAGCCTCGGAATTTAAGATTCGTGTTGAGATGCGACAGATAAGCTTGAGACAAGAAGCAAGCCGCCTCGGTGGAATTGGTTCTTGTGGAAGAGAGCTCTGCTGCTCTACCTGGCTTACTGACTTTAAAAGTGTTTCTACTTCAGCCGCTCGTTATCAAAACCTTAGCCTGAACCCAAGTAAGTTGTCTGGCCAATGTGGTCGATTGAAGTGCTGCCTTAATTATGAGCTTGACACCTACATGGAAGCTCTAGAAGATATTCCTGAGGTAACAAGGATCAAAACGAGTAATGGAGAGGCTAGACTGCAAAAAACAGATATTTTTAGAAAACTCATGTGGTTCAATTATGGGGATGAAAACACATGGCATCCTATTCCAGCTGCCAGGGTTAAAGAGATCATTGCTCTGAATAGGAAAGGCGAAGTACCTGATAGCTTGACTGAGGACACCATTGAACTGGCTCCAAAAGAAGCTAAGATCAATAGTGACTTGGAACGAATGGATGAACGTTTCAAAAAGAAAGAATCTCGCAATAACCCTAAGAGAAGAAAGAATAAACGAAGCAATCCAAAAGGGAAGAAACCGTTTAATAAAAATAGTGGTAAGCCAAACGCTATAGCTGATCAACAGCAAACGTCAGAAGCTGCTAGGAATAGACCGAAAAGGAAGAAGAACTTCAGAAAGAAGAATAAACCCAACAATGATCAGAATTAAGCGACTCTTTTCAATTCTTTTTCTTCTCCTGTTTTTAACTGGCTGCGATTCTCAAAAGGTCTTTGAAGCTGATGTGAGTTTTGAAAAGGCCATTTGGTCTATGAATGACATGCCTGAATTTGACTTCAAAATTGACGAAACAGAAGCCAAGGACTTAGTCTTTAAAATTCGAAATAACTTAGACTACCCTTATCAAAACATCTACTTCACTTACTATCTTCTAAATGAAAAAGGTGAAGAATTGGCATCCGAATTGATCAATATTCAACTCTTTGATGAAGTCACCGGAAAACCTTTGGGAGAAGGAAATAGCATTTATCAATCTTCAGAAATCCTGCTGAAAGGTTATACTTTTGATGAGCCTGGTCTATACCATTTTAGATTAGCTCAATACATGAGAACGGAAAAACTCCAAGGTGTCTTATCGCTAGGGATCAGGATTGAAAACTTGAATTAATCGATTGTCTCCAAAAAGCGATTGAGTTTATCTTTAACTCCCGAATTATCTTTCCAATATTCACGGCTATGTATCTGTCTAAAAGGCCAGTTTTTTATGTTCAACCTTTTAGGCCTGTAGACAAAGATCTCTTTCACTGACTGCGCATCATGGAAGCTGGAATCATCTGTAAACACTAACCCCACATACTTATTCCTTCTCATAAGAGCGGTGTCAGCATAAACAGAATCATTTTTAAATTTCACAGGAAGCTCATTCTCAAATCTTGAAAGCTTATTCTTCAAATACCATTCAGGTTCAAAACCCATTTCTGCAGAAGTCGAAATTTCGAAGTCTTTGCTCGAAACCTTGAGTGCATATTCCAAATATGATTTGAGCAGTTTTGGCCCAAGGTTTTTAGTATTTTCAACTTTGAGTTGATCGGGTTTGATTGAGGTCACTACGATTACTTTTTTTCGCGCCCTTGTGATCGCCACATTCAATCTATTCTCTCCACCGGCTTGGTTCAATGAACCGAACTGAACCGAAATTTTACCTTTTGAATCAGGAGCATAGGCCGTAGAGAAAATGATCACATCACGTTCATCTCCTTGAACATTTTCAATATTCTTTACAAAAAGTCCATCGTTAAGTAAACCTTCCTCCTCTAAAAGGTCGATAATGGTACTTTGCTGTACAGCGTTAAATGTGACCACACCAATGGAAGGAACCTCTTTCTTTCTCCTTAACGATTTCACCTGTTCTAGTACTGCTTCAGCTTCTTGACGGTTACTTTGTTGCTCCCAGACTCCGCTGACCCTAACATATTCAATAGCTGGATCAATACTATTAGCCACCTCAAAATCAGGAAGCATATCTAATCGATTATCATAGAAATGCTGATTAGAAAACTGAATGAGTTGTTGAGATGCACTTCTATAATGACCTCTCAAGTGAACTTGCATCAGGTAATTCCGACTTAGCTCTAAAAGAGACTCTACTTCCAAGTCTTTATCATCTGACTCTTCTTCCCATCTAACTCGATAAAGGTCATTGGGTCTCAATTGTTGATTATCTCCTGCAATTACCACCTGCTTTCCCCTGTAAATAGCCGGAATTCCTTTTTCCGCAAAGCACTGACTAGCTTCATCGAATATGACGAGATCAAAGACTGATTCCATTGGAAAGATAGCAGAAACCGCTTCTGGAGAAGTCAACCAGCATGGCACCAAGTCGAATAACTCTTGATAAAAGCTATTGATCACTCTTCTAATCGGCCAAATCTTGCGCTTCTTAGTCACCTGATGTTGAAGATCTCTATAGGTAACCATATTATTTAGGCGATTGAACTCCACTCCATCATAAGTTCTTTCTTTCGCCTTTTGAAGAAGGATCTGATTGCTAACCTCTGCCTTTTCTTCAACGGCTTGCTGTAACTGGCTGATGTTCTTATCGAATTTTAAGGTTGATACTGTCCTTAGTATAGGATATTTACTTTCAATGTGGTCTATCCAAGCTAAACGTAAACTATTATCGAATACGGAAAGAAGCTCTTTTTTATCTGCCATTTCGAGGTCGATAAGCTTTTGAACAGCTGCAAGTTCATTCGGTTGAAGCGACTCTTTGAGTTTATCCAACTCGCAAAGGGTGTCGAAGTCTTTCTTTACAGACTTTCTTAATGCTTTCAAGTAGTCCTCCTCTAAAATCAATCTGTCAACCTGGGGTGGTTGAATGTATTTATTCCATCGTTTACGAGCAGCAGGCAATTTCTCTAATGACTCTCTTAAAATCTTGACCTTTGACCTGAACTCTTTAGCAGTAAGTTTATTCAACTGGAAATACTCATTGAAATTGGCAAATGAGTTGAATCTTAATTTTCCTTCAACAGCCATTTCAAGATCGTCAACCCAAGTATTGATCTCTTGTTGAGATAAGGTTTTTGGAACTGAGTCTATCCATCCAACACTTCTCAACTTGGTGAGCTGATGCTGAAGATTAAGCCTATTGTCAATTCGTTCTGTAAGAACTTTGAGAGCAGCTTTATCATCTCTCAGCCCGTTAGCCACTAGAATTCTAGCCAGTCTCAGCTTTTCCTTGGAAAACCTCCATTTAAAAGACCTCCAAAACGTATTCTTTGCATCCGAACGTTGCTTGAGAATCGCCTGTACCTCACCTATTTCTTTACTAGGGATTGAATTCTCAACACCATTTCCTATAAAACAATTGTTCAGCTGTTTCCTAGTATTTTTAAGCCATAATAATTCAGTTTCCGAATTCTGAAAATGAATCATTGGCTTAAAAAGCTTATAGATCTCTTCATTCTTCAGAAAAACATTGATCTCCCTCAGTCTATCAAGATTTTCACTGAGTGTTCTACATGCATCAAAGTCTACTTCTTCGCCTATGATATCCGAGACCTTGGTGGTAATAGCCCGAGCTTCTTTAGGAATTTCCTCCAAACAAATGTTGATCTGCTGGAGGTCACTCAAATTGAACTTTGCAAAACTGACTCCCCCAGACCAAGGATGTTCCGCTACATTCAAGTCTCTGGCATAATCGAGATAGAGATCGATTTTATCTATGAATTTCTTTAAGCCTTCGAATTGAAAATCAGCATATTCTTGAACTAAGGAAACGCTTAGTGCCTCAGGGTCTGAGGTGAGATAAAGCTCTTTCACAGACAGCCCACATTCTGAGGTATCGAAAAGTGCAGTTCGATAATCTTCTAATACCTCAAGCTGATCTTCTATTGTTAGACTAGCTTGCCTAAACTGCCTATCGAGCTGAAGTGCATCGAGATTATTGTTACTTTTTTTGTATTCTTGCAACCGATCTATTTGGCGGCCAATTTTATCATAGATCTTTTTACGATCTGATTTAAAGTCGTGAACCAAGGCTGTAAAATCTTGTAGGTCAACGGAATTCAGTCTTTGATAGACAACATCTAATGCAGCTCTCTTTTGACTAACTACCAAAACCTTTTTTCCTCTAGCAATAAAGTCAGAGATCAAATTGCAGATCAGCTGAGATTTGCCAGTCCCAGGAGGCCCTTGAATGACTACAGAATTGCCCTTTTTAACTGCCTTTAAAGCGTTCTCTTGATATGCATCTAAAGGGAAAGGGGCATAAGTCTCATCTTCCTTAACTGAATTCAAAAAGAAGGTCTCTGGGTTAAAATCTTCACCTTTTTTTTCTACCTCCCCTTGTATTTTCGATTCAAAAAATGACTCTACACTTTTAAAAAGGTCTTTTTCCAAAAGAAAGTCATAATCCGGCACCAAGTATGAATCAGCCTGAGGAAATATACCGAGAACCGCCTGCATCTTGATCGTAAGCTCACCAACGTCATACGGTTTGTCCAGCTGATCCTTGATAAAATTGGGGAAAGATTCTAATCGCTCCGAATAATATTCTCGGCTAAAAGGAATGTCTATCCTACTTTCCGAAATTTGCTCATAGAGTTGGTTTTTGAAGGCAGTAACGTCTTTATCATAATCGTCAAAACTGTGTTCTACCAGTTCTCCCGATACTTGAAGGTCATTAAAATGACTAAAAGCAAGTAGCAAGCTTTTGTTGAAACTGATATTGACATCTTTCTTAAGACTAAGTGTCCAATTGCCTTTTTCAACATCCAATTCGACTGGGAAGAAACAGAGGGGGGCTCTGAAAATTGTTCCTTCATTGAACTTACCTTCAACAAAGGGCCAGCCCACATACATGTCTCTAGCCCCCGACTCTTCGAATAGAAACTTCTCTCTTCGATTTAGTTTCTTCAATCGGTTTGAAATCTTATTGGAAAGTTCATCTCTAGAATCAGATTGAGGCACCAATGTTATATTCTTCTTCTTTGAGATCAATTGCTCCATTATATCCCAAGACGGGGCACCGTTCACATGGTCGAGGTCATGAAGATCGATGAATTGCTCCACATTAAGCCTCATCAATAACAGTGACCTATTATTTCCAGAGAGATTGGTCAGCCTTTTAAGGTATGATTGGAGGATGTCTTTCATTGGTGCACCCTAATTAACTACAGGGCTAGATTTTACTCAAATCTAAAATAGGGAAAAGTGAGTAGTTATCAGTGTATCGGTAATCTGTTAATCGAAATCAGTAGAATTTTATGAATGATCTCTAATTAACCGTTCAACTGATCACTTCCTCCCGAAGGGAGAATCTGGTTCTTTAGCAAAGACGTTAAAAACGATCTTATCCATTCTGCCAGGCATAAGTTTGTTCAATAAAACAGCTAGCTTACCTTGGGCGGTAAACACAACATCTCTTTTGCGCTTTTTAATGGCTTTGATGATTCCTTCTGCAACTTCTTCTGCTGTCATCATTCTACCCTCATCTCTTGGCGAATGACCCTGTGAGGTACCATCAGCGGTAAGAGCAGCATTTCGAATATTGGTTCCTGTAAACCCCGGGCAAGCAACGAGCACATGAACACCCCTATGCATCACCTCTGTTCGAAGTGATTCGAAAAAACCATTCATGGCATATTTTGAAGCAGTGTATGCCGTTCGAGCGGGTGTTCCGCGGTAACCATTGATTGATGAAACACCGACAATCGACCCCTTCGATTCTAGGATATAAGGCAGAGCATATTTAGTGGCGTATAATGTACCATTGAAGTTGATATCCATGACCTTCTGAAAGACATCGAGATCTATATCTTCAAATAAAGCACGCATGCTGATTCCGGCATTATTGATTAGGATATCCAAACGCCCAAAGGTTTTAATAGTCTCTTTGACCATTTGTTTGTTATCTGCTTCACTAGAAGAATCCAGCCTCAGACAAAGATTTGAAACACCAAGGTCATCTAGCTCCTTTCCAACTTCATTGAGTCGTTCTTCATTCCTGCCAGTAATGGCAACTTTACACCCTAGCTTAGCAAAAGAAACTGCTAGTGCTTTGCCTATACCTGAAGATCCGCCCGTGATGATGACTACTTTGTCTTTCATACCTTAAAGATAAAGCAATGGAGAGATTATGCCTCCGATGCCTTGTACTTATTGAAATTGTCGATGGCCACAAAGTAATCTGGATCCTCAACCACATTGACATCGCAGATCTTTTCAGCTTTTTTAATGAGACGAATACAGTCTTTACTTAAATGTCTTAGGTGAATAGTTTTCCCTTCTTTCTGATACTTTTCAGCCAATTTGTTGATGGCTTCAATAGCAGACTGATCAACTATTCTAGACTCTTTAAAGTCAATAATGACTTCTTCCGGATCTTCCTTCACTTCAAACTTAGAGTTGAATAAGCTAATGGAGCCAAAGAATAAAGGTCCGTAAATTTCATAGTGTTTGATTCCATGTTCATCGATAGATTTTCTGGCACGAATTCTAAGAGCATTCTCCCAGGCGAAAACCAATGCGGACACAATAACACCTGCAAATACAGCTATCGCCAAGTCAAAGATCACAGTTAATCCAGTAACTAATACGATGACGATCACGTCAGACTTAGGCACCTTGTTCAATATCTTAAACGTAGACCATGCAAATGTTCCAATTACGACCATGAACATCACTCCTACTAAAGCAGCGATAGGCACCATTTCAATATACTCTGAACCGAAAAGTATAAATGCCAAAAGTGCTAATGCGGCCACGATACCTGAAAGTCTTCCTCTTCCACCTGATTTCACATTGATAATACTCTGACCGATCATTGCACAACCACCCATGCCTCCGAAAAATCCATTGACCAAATTACCTAGTCCCTGAGCTACGCTCTCTCTATTTCCACTTCCTCTGGTCTCTGTAAGTTCATCCAAAAGGTTGAGTGTCATGAGAGATTCGATTAAACCAATTGCCGCAAGAATCACTGCATAAGGCAAGATAAATTTGAGGGTCTCAAAGTTCAATGAAATCAACGGCACATTAAATGATGGAAGCCCAGCCTTGATACCGTCTCCTCCTCCATCTTGGATAAAGCTCTTTACCGTGGCCGTTTCAACTCCTCCGAAAATGACAATACCTGAAACCACTAAGATTGCAATTAGGGCGGCAGGAATTCCTTTGTTGATCCTTGGTAAGATAACCATGATGGCCATAGTCAAAAGCACTAGACCTAGCATGATCAATAGAGCATTTCCAGTTAGCCATTCCCCACCTGATTTGAACATGCCTAATTGCGACATGAAAATAACGATCGCCAAACCATTCACGAATCCCATCATTACAGGATGAGGCACCATACGGATAAATTTTCCGAGTTTGAGAAAGCCAGCAGACATTTGAATGATTCCTGTCAGAATAAGCGTGGCAAATAAGAATTGTAATCCTTGACCATCTCCCATTGCTTCTCCCTCAGCAACCAAGCTGACCATCACCACAGCTAATGCTCCTGTAGCTCCAGAAATCATTCCAGGTCTACCACCAAAAACAGCAGTAATTATACCCATCATGAATGCTCCGTAAAGACCAACAATTGGTGAAATTCCAGCAACAAAGGCAAAGGCAACTGCTTCAGGCACCAGCGCTAAAGCAACTGTAAGCCCTGAAAAAATATCGCTTTTTGCGCTTACTCTATTCTTATCAATAATGGAAAATGCCTCTCTAAATCTCATGTCCGCTTTTGTCAGCCTGCAAAGGTAGCGCTTCTATTGAGATTGACAGGACTGAGCGTAAAGACTTTATGGAAACGATGTCAGCGTAAATCGCAAAATGATAATCACAGCTTATCCGTTGAATCAGAGAATTAGTGCAATTAATTGGTAATTCTTAATTCCTAATTCTTAATTCATCCTTCTTAATTCTACATTTGTACCATGGCTAAATACAGGGGAAAGAAAAAAGTACTAACAGAAGTGAAGGTAGAAGGAATAGCTGCGGAAGGAAAATGCATTGCAAGAGTTGATGAGCAAGTTCTTTTCATAGACAAAGTGGCCCCCGGAGATATTGTTGATGTGTTGGTTACTCGGAAAAAGGCAAGCTTTATGGAGGGTACTCCAATAAAATTTCACTCCTATTCTAAAGATAGAGTTGAGCCATATTGTGAGCATTTTGGAACCTGCGGTGGATGTAAATGGCAACATATTCCATATAAGCTTCAGTTAAAATATAAACACCAGCAGGTGGTAGATAATTTAGAGCGTATTGCAAAAGTAGACCTACCTGAAATCTCTCCGATTCTGCATTCTGAAAACGTTAAATTCTACAGAAATAAACTTGAATATACCTTCACCAATTGGCGATGGTTAACCAAAGAAGAAATTGAGAACGGTGATGAACTAGACCGTAGAGGTTTGGGCTTTCATGTACCAGGTAGCTTTGATAAGATTCTGGATATCGATAAGTGTTATCACCAACCTGATCCTTCCAACGATATCCGAAATGCAGTTAAAGAATTTTGTAGAGATAACGACTTCCCTCATTACGACCTAAAGAAAAAAACTGGGTCTTTGAGAAATCTCATTATTAGAAATTCGGTTCGAGACGAATGGATGGTCATTGTACAATTCGCTTTAGAGGAAGATCGAAACCTAGAGTTACTTGAATTCATCAAGAATAATTTCCCGAAAGTCACTTCACTTCTATATGTCATAAATGATAAAGCCAATGAAACTTTCAACGACTTAGAAGTAAAAGTCTATCATGGCAGAGACCACATCATTGAAGAAATGGAAGGCATTCAGTTCAAAGTAGGGCCAAAATCCTTTTACCAAACCAACGCCACCCAAGCCTATGAACTTTATAAAATAGCCCGTGATTTTGCAGAGTTAAACGGATCGGAAGTTGTTTATGATCTATATACTGGGACAGGAACTATTGCCAATTTCATTGCCAAATCTGCCAAACATGTGATTGGGATAGAATATGTTGAATCAGCCATTGAAGATGCTAAGGCCAATTCAACACTTAACAGAATAGAGAATACTGAGTTCTATGCTGGTGATATGAAAGACATTTTAAACGATGAATTCCTCTCGAATCACGAAACCCCTGATGTCATCATCACTGATCCACCTCGGGCCGGAATGCATAAAGATGTAGTAGATATGTTACTAGGAATTGGAGCACAAAAGATCGTTTATGTAAGCTGCAACCCTGCTACCCAAGCAAGAGATTTAGCAATTCTAGATGAAAAATATAAGGTTAAAAAGGTTCAACCTGTGGATATGTTCCCACAAACTCACCATGTAGAGAATGTAGTTTTGCTGACAAAGAGATTATAGCGAATCAAAAAGTCAGATTAATTCAAAGCGAGATCCCATCTTTAATGAGAGTTGAAATTTGTATTTTGGATTGCTCAACCACCTTAGCATGTCTTCTATTAGCTTAAACAAACGAACAACAATTCTTATCATCTTTTCGACTAGCCTAGTTTTTTCACTATTAATCGGTTTTTTAGATGAAGGCCTGAACAACTTTAGTTTTCTAAATGACTTGGGTTCGATCATAACCATTATAATTTTTTCAGGAATAATATCAGCAATCAGTTTTGCTGCCTATCTATTACCCACAAAAAATGGTCGGAAGAATAAAAACCTTTTCGCCATTTATATTCAGTTAGTTTTAATTGTCGTTTTGAGCGTCATTCTATTTTAAATCAAAGTAGCTCCTTAATAATCACTTACTTTATTCTCTTCTATGGAGAATTTGAATTTCTCTGAACGCTTTGAGGTATCAACTAGTTAAATTACTAGAACCTTAAAACATAGATATGAATCAACTTACTTTTAGAAACGGAGATAAAATAGATGCTATTGGTTTAGGAACATGGAAATCTGAACCTGGAGAAGTTTATAACGCAGTTAGAGAAGCCATTAAAATTGGATATCGTCATATCGACTGTGCATGGATCTACAAAAACGAAGATGAAATAGGTAAAGCTTTCAAAGATGCATTTGCTAGCGGTGATGTTAAAAGAGAAGACTTATTCATTACCTCTAAACTTTGGAACACCTATCATCATCCAGATGATGTTGAAAAGAATATTCAAGAGACTTTAAAAGACCTTCAGCTCGATTACTTAGATCTTTATTTGATGCATTGGCCCGTGGCTGTAAAGCCAGGTGTTGGGTTTCCTGAATCTGGAGATGACTTTATCAGCCTAGAAGAGCTTCCATTAATTGATACCTGGAATGCCATGGAGCAATTGAAAGCTAAAGGATTGACCAAACACATCGGTGTATCAAATTTCAATATTCCTAAGATTCAAGGCTTGGTTGATGCTGGTGGATCGGTGCCAGAGATGAATCAGGTGGAATCCCATCCATTACTAGCCCAGAAAGAACTTCTAGAATTCTGTAATAAAAATGGAATCCTCTATACAGCCTACTCACCATTGGGATCAAGAGACAGGGCTGAAGGAATGAAGAGTGGAGATGAACCAGATCTTTTTGAAATTGGTGCACTGAAAGCTATTGCACAAAATCATGGTTTACATCCAGCTCAAATATTGATTAAGTGGGCTGAAGCGAGGGGAACAATTGTGATACCTAAATCGGTGAATCCAGAAAGACTAAAGGCAAATATAGAGTCTGCAAATATACCTTTGACAGATCTTGAAATGATGGAGATCAATAAATTGGACAAAGGCTACAGATTCATTAATGGTAAGTTCTGGGAAAGAGAAGATGGGCCCTACACAGCAGAAAGTCTGTGGAATGAATAACCACCCCTAACCCCTCCTTAAAAAGGATGGGAAATAAGGTTTATCAAAAGGTCTAAAAACAAAAAACCCTGTAGCAAAAGCTACAAGGTTGTAATCAAAAATCTATAATTCTTTAACTATATTTTCTTGACGTTGACGGCATTTAGCCCTCTTCTTCCTTCTTCAGTGTCGAACTCAACTTTGTCATTCTTGTCAATAGCGTCAATTGTTCCTGACACATGAACAAAAACTTCATTTCCACTTTCGTCATCAACGATGAAACCGAAGCCTTTATCCTCATTGAAGAATTTTACTGTACCTGTTTTCATTGTAATTTGTAATAAAATGTAATAATTCGCTAAAGCTAATAATTAGTTTGACACTTTATATCAATTCAGCGTGATTTAAGCATTAATTCTTTGTTTCCAACCAATTACTAACAACTGTTAAATCTAATTTCAAAATCCTTGAAAAAGCTTTTTATTGTAAGACATGCTAAATCGAGTTGGGAGTATCCAGAGCTATCAGACTTCGATCGACCCCTGAATGACAGAGGTAAAAGAGACTTGCCAGATATGGCGGATAGATTTGCACAAACTCACTTCCAGCCAGACTTATTGGTCTCATCCCCTGCTAACAGAGCCTTAACCACTGCTAGCGGACATGCAGATGCTTTAGGCCTTAAACCACATAAAATTGTTCAAGACCAAAGACATTATCATGCCTCCTCAAATGATCTTATTAGTCTGATCCAAAACTTTGAAGATCGATATGAATGTGTGATGATCTTCGGCCATAACCCAGGACTCACCTATCTGATCAATGACTTGTCGGGTTTTGATTTGGATAACCTCCCAACATGTGCAATTTGTGGTATAGAATTAAACGTCTCTAGTTGGTCTGACCTTAGCAATGGAAGCGGTAGAAAATTCTACTATGACTTCCCAAAATCTAGATAAACTCTGGGCAACTATTGATGTAAAACTCTCATCAACATAATAAGTACTAAAGAATAAACTCACTCAAGTCTATATTCTGAACAAGACCATCTAATCTTTCTTGAACCATTTCTTTGGTCACTACTACTTTAGCATTTGGAGGAATTTCCTCAGGAGGAAAAATATATCGTTAAAGGGTTTACTACTTATCTAACCCAATCTACACTCGCTAGCGTTTCAATTTAACATAGACAAATATGTTATTTTATTTGTTTAATATTACTTTTCTTGCATTTTTTGGATATTAAACACATTTAAACATACACATTATGAAAAATTACATTCTTAAGATCCCTATTACTCTATCCATTTTATTACTCATAGCTAATTGTGAAAACAATTTAGAGGAGGAGCCTTCAAAGTTGAAAAGAGAGAATTATTTGAAATTTTCTGAAGTTTATTCTTACAATCTAAATAAGGTAGCCACAGGTCTCAGGGAATCAAATTCAACTTTTTCTGAAATTGAATCTCTTGAGAAGACAGTATTGAACTCACTGGATCAAGAAATTATTGACGGATTTAACACATATCAAGAAGATAATATTTACGATCCTCATCGATCCTCAACCGAAAATTCAAATTCTGCAAATTTCACTCTTGATAATCTTAATTTGGTACAAAAGAATCAGGTCAAAAAAATCTTAGAATCAGTCAATAAAGTTGAAACTCTAAACGAGTATTATTCATATTTGAATGATGCTTTTGATAAGACTTATTATTCAAACGACATTTCTATTGAAGATAAAGATTTCATACTTACTTATTTGACAGTATTCAAAACTTCATTGACTTTCTTAGAAGAGAATTCAGATCTTATTTCAATTAATAATAATTCTGAATATTCGGCTAACATTTATATTCAAGATAAAAAATCTGGAATAAGAGAATGGTTTGAGAAAAAATGGAGATGTGTAGCGGGTACAGTTGGAATGGCTATTGGAACTGGTGGCGCGTTATGTGGAGTGGGATGGACTGTTGGTTCGGGAGTAGGAACACTATTAGGGCCTCCAGGCACTGTTTCAGGAGGTATTACAGGCTGCATCATTGGCGGAGCTATTGGAGCTATTGGTGGCGGTCTCATTGGTGTAGCAACATTCTGTTAAGAAGATGAAGAATATTAAAGATTTTCAGCCGATCCTTTTAATTAGTGTATTGATTCCTATTGTATGCGTTATTCTTGCCACCCATAAGATTATCTTTAGATATGACAACTTGGAAAAGTGGCGATTGATACTCTACAGTGTAGGAGGCACCATTTTATTAATGGGACTCTTGACAGCGCTTTTAATTGGATTACTTTTCAAAAGAGAAAGGCTTGACTAAGCCTTTCTCTTTTGAATCACAAAATAAATTCACTCAGATTCCTGTTCTGAACAAGCCCATCTAATCTTTCTTGAACCATTTCTTTGGTCACTACTACTTTAGCATTTGGAGGAATCTGCTCAGGAATATCAAAGAGAATATCATTAAGCAACCTACTCATTACTGTATGCAATCTTCTAGCTCCAATATTCTCTACTTCCTCATTGATATGGAATGCCATTCGAGCAATTTCTCTCAAAGAGCCATCTGTGTATTCAAGACTTACATCTTCTGAACCTAAAAGTTCTTCATATTGCTTGGTTAAAGCATTTTTAGGTTCTCTTAAGATCTGATAGAAATGGTCTTCAGTTAGACTGTTCAACTCTACTCTAATTGGGAATCTCCCCTGAAGTTCTGGAATTAGATCAGATGGTTTAGCTACATGAAATGCACCTGCCGCTATAAAAAGAATATGATCTGTATTGATCACTCCATATTTAGTGCTTACTGCACTTCCCTCCACAATTGGGAGAAGGTCTCTTTGGACCCCTTCTCTGCTTACATCGGGACTCCCTCCGCCTTTCTTAGAAGAACCTCCTGCTATCTTATCGACCTCATCGATAAAGATCATACCAGTGTTTTCAGCTTTTTTAATGGCTTCATCCTTCACTTCATCCATATCGATAAGCTTTGCACTCTCCTCTTCGATCAGCAGTTTTTTCGCCTCTTCAATAGTCACCTTTCTTTTCTTACTTTTCTTAGGCAGCATATTTTGAAGCATGTCTTGTAGGTTGATCATGGATGCTTCATCCATTCCACCACCAACCATTCCCATACCACCAGCCTGTGGTGACTGAACCGAGATCTCTATCTTACGGTCATCGATCTCACCAGACCTGATCTTTTCTCTGAATCTTTCACGAGTTCTTTCATTGAGTTCTGCATCACTCATTTTACTTGAGTCCTCATCTCCATTTTCGTTTTGGAAAGCAGGCTTATTGCTTCTCACTGGAGGTATAAGTGCATCTAAAATAATATCTTCAACAGCTTGTTCCGCTTTTACTTTTACCTCGGCTTTTTTGGCTTGCTTCACCATTTTAACCGCCTGCTCCACCAAGTCACGAACCATGCTTTCAACATCTCTACCTACATACCCGACTTCCGTAAATTTTGAGGCCTCCACCTTGGTGAAAGGAGCATCAGCAATTTTGGCGAGTCTTCTAGCGATCTCTGTCTTACCAACTCCAGTAGCTCCTATCAATAAAATATTGTTGGGAACAATTTCGCGCTGCATTTCCGATTTGACATGCATCCGTCTCCATCGGTTTCTTAAAGCAATTGCAACGTTCTTTTTGGCATCATCTTGGCCAATTATGTATTTATCCAGTTCAGCCACGATCTGACGTGGCGTTAACAAGTTCTGATCAATCATTTGTTTTCTTTTTAATCAATCCATTCAAATCAATATTGACTTGAAAAGTATTACTTCCTCCGGCCGCATGGTAAAGGGCCCGACTGAAAGCAAATTCGAATCTTTTGGTACGAAACATGAATCCAAAAGAAAATCCAGCTCCTCCATTCACACCATTCTGATTCTTAAGGTCTTGTCGAATCTGATGGTTATACCCAAGCCTCACTTGAAAATTCTGTGAGAGCAAGAGCTCTGAACCAAACACCAATCTTTGAAAAAGTGCCTGTGAGAAACCTGGCTCATCATCTCCACCTAATAAAGTATTATTGGCCGCATCATAATAAACTACATCTGACCTATTCAGGTTTCTTGCAGTCAAGGAAAATCTGAAAGGCATAAATTCCGGTTTGTAAGTTAATCCCAACTGTACATCAAGTGGCAGTTTGCTATTTCGATCATCTAAATAATCCTTAGTCAAAAAACCTAAATTCCTTACCAAGAAGCCTGCTGTTAAATCTTTCTCTGGATGCTTAAAAGCTGCAGATAGATCTGCCAAAATCGCTGAAGCTGAATAAAGCGTTAGATCAGAGCTAGCAAATTTCAAATTCCCTCCTACTGAAAAAGGACCAAATTTTTGTGAATTCCCGATAGAGACGACATACTCATTCACATTGAACGTACCGTTTAGAGCTCCATTCTCATCGTAACTTTCTACATCTCCATAACCCAAATAAGAGATATTGAAAGACCATGTACCATAACTAGGGATGGTCCTAAAATAACCGACTGAGGTATTGGCTATATCTGCAAAATAACTCAGTCTTGAGATCACCAATCGATTATGAAAGTCATCAGAGATCAGGCTTGGATTATGTAATGCCTGAGCTGGATCATCCCAACCTGAAGTAAGATTCACCCCACCCAATGCCGCTAATCTTGCATTATTTGGAATATTGAGAAATTCGAATGCTCTTTCCCCTCCTATTTGAGCTTGCATCGTTTGAAATACAATCAATGAAACGAAAAATAAAGCGACTCGAAACTTCATAAATAAGCGTTGACCTAAATTACGAGTTTATCAGTCTTCCAAGACAAACCTGATCGGTTTTGCAACCTTTTGATCGAGCAAAGCCAATTCTAATACTTCGTCAGCTTTCTCTACAAAATGAAATTTCAGTCCTTTGACATAGCGCTCACCAATTTCATTGATGTCCTTCTCGTTTCTTTCAGATAGAATGATCTCCTTAATCCCTGCTCGCTTCGCGGCCAGTATCTTTTCCTTAATTCCCCCAACAGGAAGTACATTCCCTTTAAGGGTGATCTCACCGGTCATGGCAATTTTATTACGAACTTTTCTTTGAGTAAATAAGGAAGCCAGAGCCGTCAACATGGTAATTCCCGCACTTGGTCCGTCCTTTGGAACTGCGCCTGCCGGAATATGCATGTGTAGATCGTATCTTTCGAACACCCTATGATCTATCAATAGATCTTCAGCATTAGATTTTAAATATGAAATGGCTGCCATAGCTGACTCTTTCATAACATCTCCCAACTGACCAGATAGTGTTAATTTACCTTTACCTCTACTTAGGCTCGACTCTATAAATAAGATCTCACCCCCAACCGCAGTCCAAGCTAAACCTGTAACCACACCTGCAGATTTATTATCCTGATAGATCTCCTTATCGAATCTCTTACCGCCTAAAACCTCTTCAACATACTCCGGAGTAGCTTTAGCCGGGAAATCCTCTTCCATGGCAATAGATTTGGCCACTGATCGAACCACAGATCCAACCACTCTTTCAAGATTTCTGACCCCACTTTCGCGAGTATACCCTTCAATGAGAAACTGTATTGAACTTTTATCAAACTTAAAATCACCAGGTTTTAAACCATGTTCTTTCTTCTGCTTAGGTATCAAGTGCCTCTTAGCGATCTCAATTTTCTCTTCAATGGTATAACCTGTAACCTCAATGATCTCCATCCTATCTCTCAAGGCAGGCTGGATAGTATCTAGAGAGTTAGCCGTTGCTATGAACAGGACTTTCGAAAGGTCATATTCTACTTCCAGATAATTGTCAGTGAATTCACTATTCTGTTCAGTGTCTAAAACCTCCAGTAAAGCCGAGGAAGGATCTCCTCTAAAGTTTGAATTCACCTTGTCTATTTCATCTAGAACAAAAACAGGATTAGATGATTTTGACTTCTTAATGTTCTGGATCACTTTCCCTGGCATAGCACCTACGTAGGTCTTTCTGTGACCTCTGATCTCTGCTTCATCATGTACTCCACCAAGTGACATTCTGACATATTGACGACCGAGTGCCTTAGCAATAGAGCGACCTAAAGAGGTTTTACCTACTCCAGGAGGTCCGTATAGACATAAGATAGGCCCTTTGAGATCATTCTTAAGTTTTAAAACCGCTAGGTATTCGAGAATTCTCTCCTT
Organism: Roseivirga sp.; assembly: GCA_965661435.1. Lineage (GTDB taxonomy): Bacteria > Bacteroidota > Bacteroidia > Cytophagales > Cyclobacteriaceae > Roseivirga. The sequence goes on along the minus strand of CBFIDS010000088.1, from coordinate 19,044 downwards.
TACTTTTTCAAGTCCGAAATGATCATCGTCTAAAACCTTCTTAGCCCTTTTTAGATTCAAGTCATCCTCAGAGTATTCTTCCCAGGGAAGATCTACCATAGTCTCGGCATAATTCATAGCAATCGGATATTCGGCTGCCATTGGATTCATTCTTAAGACCTTATCAAGCTCTTTGCTGAAATGTTTTTCAATCTTTTCTGGCCACTTTTTGTTTCTACCCTTCTCTCTTAAAACCTCAACTTCTTGTTCTGGGCCACCTTCTCCCAGTTCATCTTGCAGCACTTTCATCTGCTGTCGAAGGAAATAGTCTCTTTGTTGTTGATCGATATCGGAATGCACTTTGCTTTGAATCTCACTCTTAAGTTCAAGCATTTGCATTTCCTTCATCATGTATTTTAGGAGTAAAGTTGCTCGCTCAATACCATCATTGGTCTCTAGGAGCTTTTGCTTATCCTTAGCATCAGCATTGATATTCGAGCTCAGGAAGTGAACCAAGAAACTTGGCTTTTCAATGTTTTCTAGGGCAACCTGAGCTTCATTAGGAATCTCTGGGTTAAGCGCCATAATTCTATTAGCAGTATCTCTTATAGATTGAATAATGGCTTTGACTTCCTTATTAGGTCTTTTTGGAAAGTTCTCGGTAAGATATTCAACCTTAGCTTTTAGTATTTGAGCATCTTCAATAAACTCATTAACTGAGAATCTTCTCTTACCTTGAACAATGATGGTTGTATTTCCATCAGGTAAGACCAGCATCTTCACGATCTTGGCAACAGTACCAATAGTATACAGATCTTTTCCCTTTGGGTCATCAATCTTAGGATTCTTTTGAGTGAGAATACCAATGATCTTATCTCCTTTATGTGCTTGTTTAACGACCCTGATGGACTTTTGCCTACCTACAGTTATTGGTATTAAAACGCCTGGAAACAAAACAGTATTTCTTACTGCAAGAATCGGCAACTCATCAGATAGGTTATCTTGGTCAAGATTATCATCCTCATCAGGAGCTATCATTTGAATTAGTTCTCCTTCATCACTCATCTCAGTTGCAAAAAGAGTACTAAAAGTTTGTTTATTTATCTTCATAAATGAATGTCAATGTGACACGTTTTTTAATCAAAAACGCGAAAAGCATTAATTGCAAGGCTTATGCCAAAGCACATTATGGCAGGGTTGATGCGTTTGTTTATCGCGAATTACATTAGATTATAATTCGCATTTCCAAAAGTAACAGAGTTCTTTCGGTATGGCTTTGGAAGTGAAAGGTGAAGAAAACCTAAAGAAGGAAAAACTAAATAGGCGAGCCGAGTTTAAAATATCCCGCGACCCGCCCATTGAAAAGTTAAGCTCTAATGGAAATTAGATTCCAAAAAGCTTCAAAATATCATTTCCAAACACAAACACCATTAAGCCTAGAAGAATTACCATCCCCACTTTTTGTGCCCCCTCTAAGAATGCATCTGACGGTGCTGAGCCTGAGATCATTTCATAAAGCAAGAATACCACATGACCTCCATCTAGCGCAGGTATCGGTAGCAAATTCATAAATGCCAAGATCATTGAAATAAATCCAGTTGTATACCAGAAAGCATTCCAGTCCCATGTCTTAGGAAACATATTAACAATTCCGATGGGGCCACTTAACGATCTTGGGTTCACTCCTCCACCAAACATTTTACCTAATGCCTTGGCGTTAAGAATAACAGCACCGAATGCTTTTTCTGTTCCTCTGGTTACAGCTTCTCCAAAGGTATATGAGTCTCTCGCCGGCTCTAATAGGCTACCTGCAAAAAATCCAATTGTCGAATCTCCATTGACAATGTATTGATCTTCAAAAAGCTCACCTTCTCTTTCAATCGTTAGTGTGACTTCACTTCCCGCATAAACACCAATCACCTCCTGAAACTCATCATAGAATTTAACTGAAGTTTCATTGATCTTCTTGATCATATCCCCTTCTAGCAAATTTATATTTGACTCTTCTGGAAGAGCAGTTATAGCAAACTCATACCTAGGAAAAATGAATTTCAATTCAAACTCTTCATCATTTAGCTCATTGATAAAGCCATCAGGCACTTGAATATCGAAGACCTCACCGTTCCTCTCTACTGTCCAAAAAGCATCAGAATTGAGCAATGTTTCTCCACTCCATATATCTGAAACGCGATCGTAATCTTCACCATTAACTTTTAAGATTTTATCACCGGTCTGAAATCCAATTTCCTGTGCAATTTCACCAGCTACAATTCCTTGCTCTTGGGTATAATCAGCTGGCAAGTAAGTTTCTCCTAAGTTGTAGGTAAGGATTATAAAGGCAATTACTCCCGCAATTACATTGACGATGATCCCTCCTAGCATTACAATAAGTCTTTGCCAAGCTGGCTTTGACCTGAACTCCCAAGGCTGAGGCTCTTTAGACATTTGTTCTTTGTCTAGTGATTCATCTATCATTCCAGAGATCTTAACAAAGCCACCTAAAGGAATTGCTCCTAATCCGTACTCTGTTTCGCCTTTTTTAAATGAAAATAAGGTTGGGGGAAAACCAATAAAAAATTTCTCCACCTTCATTCCGAACATCTTGGCGGTTAACATATGACCGCCTTCATGTATCCCTACTAATATTGATAATGCCAGCAGTAGCTGAGCAACTTGTACTATGGTTTCCATTTATGATTTAAATGCTTTTGCTAATTCTCTTGTTTCATTGTCCGATCGGACATAGTCCTCATACGTAGGCTTTTCTATAAAAGATGCTTTCGCCATGCAATTTGCAATCAAGTCAGACATCTCTAAAAAGCCAATTTCATCTTTCAAAAACTGACTTACCGCCACTTCATTGGCTGCGTTCAAAATGCAGGGCATATTTCCTCCTTTTTCTAAAGCATCAAAAGCCAGTTGAAGGTTTTTGAATGTTTTCAGATCTGGTTGCTCGAAGGTTAACTTGGGATAATCCAAAAAGTTAAATCGAGGGAAGTCAGATTTTAATCTCTGTGGGTATCCTATGGCATATTGAATCGGAAGCTTCATGTCCGGAAGTCCCATTTGAGCTTTCATACTGCCATCCTCAAATTGCACGATTGAGTGGATGATCGATTGTGGATGAACGATCACATCGATCTGATCCTTTCTCAATGAGAAAAGCCATTTGGCTTCAATTACCTCCAGACCCTTGTTCATCATGCTGGCCGAATCGATGGTGATCTTTGCTCCCATTTCCCAATTCGGATGCTTCAAAGCTTGCGCTTTAGTCACATTTGCTAATTCCGAAGTAGCCTTACCTCTGAATGGACCACCTGAAGCTGTCAGAATGATCTTTTCGATTGGATTATGGAACTCACCTACAAGGCATTGGAAAATAGCAGAGTGCTCGCTATCCACAGGATAAATATTTACCGCTTTTTCCTGTGCTAGGTTTGTAATCAGGTCGCCAGCAACAACTAAAGTTTCTTTATTCGCCAATGCGATGTGCTTACCTGCCTCAATTGCCTTAATAGTTGGCTTCAGACCTACATAGCCCACCAAAGCTGTCAACACAATATCAATATCATCCATTGTGACCACAGAACTCAAGGCATTTTCTCCAGCATATACCTTGATACTTAAAGGATCAAGCGCAGTAAAGACTTGGTCGTAGAGATCTTCATTCCCTATGACAACTACATTCGGCTTAAACTTAGCCGCCTGCTCGATTAAAAGTTGAGCATTATTCCCGGCTGTCAATACCTCTACTGCAAGTTTATCTGAATGTACCTCAATTACCTCTAAGGCCTGAGTCCCTATAGATCCTGTTGATCCTAGTATGGCAATATTCTTTTTCTGAGAAGTCAAATGGAAATTGTCATTGATTAAATACCTGCTCCAGTCTTGTTTGACTTTTTGGCCACGCAAAAATAGACCTTTTTAAATCTGCACCAAACAGCAAGGTCAACTTGAAAATTTGGTTTTTAGTTTGACCTCTCTGTTTAACCTTAATTAACAAGACTATGAAATCCTTGCTGCCAAGGAGACGTATTTTTGAAAAGATTCCATCCAAAAACTTACAATTTGACATAATCAGCCATTTTGTACACTATTTGCGGAGTACAAAGAAGAAAGGAAAGAGACTATGAAAAAGAATATTAAATTCATCTTATTAGCATTTATTGGTGGTTTAGCAGGAGCTTTTGCTTACCAACAATTTGTTCAGCCTACGGAAGTCACTGAAGTGATCAGAGAGGTCCCATCTTACCAAAACACTAACAATGAGACTTACTTTGAAACGGTAGCAGGCGATAATATAGCTAAAAGTGCGTTACCAGTTGATTTTCGAGAAGCTGCAGATAAAAGCGTTCACAGCGTGGTCTATATTAAGAACCTACAAAGAAGTAGAAGAAGTCTTTCTTTCGCTGACTTCTTCTATGGCCGCGAAACACCTTCGCAAGAAATTGCCATCGGAAGTGGTTCTGGGGTCATATACTCAGAAGATGGTTACATCATTACCAATAACCATGTGATCAAAGGGGCTGATGATATTGAAGTTCTTCACGAAAAAAGAACATATAAAGCACAATTAGTAGGGACAGACCCGGATATGGACATTGCGGTTCTTAAAATTGAGGCAGACAACTTACCGGCAATAGACATTGCCAAGAGCAATACTGTTCAAGTAGGCGATTGGGTACTCGCTGTTGGGAACCCTTTCAACCTAACATCTACAGTAACGGCAGGAATTGTAAGTGCCATGGGTGGTGAAGCGAATGCAGTAAGAGAGAACTTCCCCATTCAGCAATACATTCAAACAGATGCTGCCATCAATCCAGGTAACTCAGGAGGTGCCCTTGTAGACACGAAGGGGAGATTGGTTGGGATTAATACCTCAATAATTTCTAAAACAGGTTCTTATGCAGGATATGGTTTTGCTGTTCCTTCTGATATAGTCATTAAAATTGTGGAAGACCTGAAAAAGTATAAAGTGGTTCAAAAAGCTTTTACAGGGGCTAAAATCTTAGATATCAATGAAGAATTAGCTCAAAAAGCAGGTCTGAAAGATTTGAAAGGTGTACTGGTTGAAAGCATTAGACGAGAAGGTGCCGCTGACATGGCAGGGCTTCAGCCTGGCGATGTGATCAAAAGAATTAATGCTAAGAATATTGAAAGCAAATCAAGGTTTGAAGAAGTGATCAATTCAAAATCCCCTGGTGACAATATTAATGTTCAATACGAAAGAGAAGGAAGGCTTTTCGAAACTGATCTGACATTAGAAAATGTATATGGTGATACGGAAATCTTGGGTGAAGATGCACTAGATAGAGATGATATCTACTTCTCCAATTACTTAGGCGCTGAATTAAGAAAACTAACGAATAGTGAAAAAGAAGCGCTAAGAACTAGAACTGGAGTTGTGATCTCTAAGATCAATAAAGAAAAAGGTTTTCTTAGAAGACTTGATCTAGAGGAAGGCGATGTGATCGTGGCGATCAATAGAAGAGGTGCTTTAGACCCAGAAGCAGTTGCTAAATATATTCAGAATTATTACGGTCGAGTTTATTTTGAGATCATAGATAATGAAGGAAGACAAAGAACCCTCACCTATAGATTTCAATAGTTTATTGATGGGTAATTCTAAAGCCTGATTTCTTTTGAAGTCAGGCTTTTTATTCCTCTACTATAATATTCTTAAACTCCTTTCTATAAGCTGAAGGACTCTTTTCCGTGAACTCCTTGAAAGACTTATTAAAGTGAGAGAAATTATTGAATCCGCTTTCGAAGCTTACTTCAGTTATGGACATAGAAGATTCTGCAAGCAACTTAGAAGCATGCACAACTCTATATTCATTAACAAATTTAGTAAAGGTCTTTCTAGAAATCTTTTTGAAGTATCGACAAAAGGCTGGGACTGTCATGCTTACTTGATCCGATATTTCATCTAATGATATATGCTCCTTGAAATTCTCACGGATGTAATTATATATATCATCCATCCGATCATTGTCTTTTCTATCGACAGCAACTGCTACCCCTTCCGCATTCAAAACCTTATACTCATGAGTTTGGTGTAGGTCGTGCAAAACCTCGAGCAAACCCATTAGCCTACCAAACTGATCCTTAAATGAAAGCTGTTCTATTTTTAAACCGACTTCATGCTTGGTCTTTCCATGAAAAGACAGGCCTTTTTTAGCTAATTCGAATAATTGCTGAATCCCCTTCATTTCAGGTATCTCGAAAAAGCCGTCTCCTAGAAATTCAGGTTTGAACTGAACCACTGTTTCTGTACTATTTCCTGTAAGTCTATCTGTGAAACCATAATGAGGGAGATAAGAACCCATTAAGATCAGGTCACCCTCATTGAAATAAGACATGTGCTTTCCTATATGCCTCTTACCCGTACCCCCTTTTACATAAACTAATTCCAATTCTGGGTGAAAATGCCAATTGGCCAAGGTGTTCTCGCAAGACTGATTATACCTCCTTACAAGGAAGCTACTCCCAAAGGCAGGTCTAATTTGTTCTAAAGATGGTTTATTAGGCATAAGTCTCTCTCTACATGGTATGTGAATACAACAAAGCTAACTAAAAAGGTTCCCAAAGACCTATGCTTTTTTAACTCAATTATATGCTATAATCATTCTATAACGCCAGCATATCATAACTCAGGTTAATATAGCACATATAGTTACCAATTCTGAGGTAGTGTAGGTCTGACACCTCCCTTACATTTGTAGTGTAATTGGTTATTAACAAAAAACAATTAGCAAAATGAAGACAATGAAAAAAGTAATGTTGACTATCATGACGGTCATGATCTCAACGCTTGTAATCGCTAATGAAAACAGACCAACTGTAAAGGTAGAGAACGTGACAGCTAAATCTATTGCGGTTATCGCTTATGATTTTGGTGGAGAAAAAACAGGAATTCAGCTTAGAAGTGCAAACGGACAAGTCTTTTATACAGAAACAATAAATAGTGGAGAGAACTTCGGTAAGAAGCTTGAATTATCTGCAGTACCTAACGGTGAGTATACATTAGAAGTAGAAAATGCGAATAGCTACACCGCTATTCCAGTAGTAATGAACAACGATTCAGCTGTCGCTAAATTGGCAGACAAGGTGACCATTGTTAAGCCTAAGCTTAGCATTGTTGGTGACAAGATGAATGTGATTATTGCAGACCAACAAACTGATGAAGTTTGGATATCTATCTACGATGTAAATGCTAACAGACTGGCTTTAGAAAAAGTATCTTCTAGTGATACTAAAAGGTTCGACCTATCTAAGCTAGCCGCTGGTAACTATACAGTTCACATGTCAACGCGAGGAAAGAAATTCGTACAATCATTATCTCTTGATAAATAATTAAGAGACAGCAAATCGAAGGAAAGGGGCTAAAAGCCCCTTTTTTTATGCATTTTTAAATTTCGCCTAGCTCCAATGCAAAAATAGAAATTAAGCAACTCTCAAAGAATTTTCAGCTAAGTATTCTATCTGATAATACATTTAAGAAAGGATGGGAAGAAAGGAAGCAAGATTAGACTAAACCATCTTCATTTTCATCTTCTTCTTCAGCTCATCAATGGCTTGGCTGAATTTCTGATCGATATCCATCATGTCACTTACAGATTGTACCGCATGGATCACGGTACTATGGTCTCTACCACCAAAATGATAACCGATAGATTTTAGGGAATGATTGGTATACTCTTTACATAGATACATGGAAACTTGACGAGCAATAACGATCTCCTTTTTACGAGTCTTATCTTTCAAGTCTTCTACACTTATCTGGAAGTACTCTCCTACGGTCTTCTGTATGTAATCCACACCTACCTCAGACTCAATATCATGAACGATATTCTTTAAGGTCTGCTTGGCAAGATCTAGGTTAATATCTGTTTTGTTGAGAGTAGCATGTGCTATTAATGAGATCAGCACCCCTTCCAATTCACGCACGTTCGTATCAACCGAATAGGCTAGATATTCCACCACATCATCAGGGATGTAAATCCCATCTGACTGCATTTTCCTCATAATAATTGCCATCCTTGTTTCAAAGTCAGGCATCTGAAGATCGGCCGTCAATCCCCACTTGAACCTTGAAAGTAATCTATCCTGAAGTCCTTTTAGATCTCTAGGTGCTCTGTCTGAAGACATGATGATCTGCTTTCCATTCTGATGCAAGTGGTTGAAAATATGGAAGAACATCTCTTGTGTTTTCTCTTTCCCTGAGAAGAATTGAACATCATCGATGATTAATGTATCTACCTGTAAGTAAAAATTGGTGAAGCTCTGAATACTATTATTCTTAATTGCATCAGTGAACTGAGTTGTGAATTTTTCAGAAGAAACGTAAAGGACAAAATTACTTTCACCAGCCTCGTGAATCGTATTACCAATGGCCTGAACGAGGTGAGTTTTACCCAAACCAACTCCTCCGTAGATCATTAGCGGATTGAAAGAAGTGATTCCCGGTTTTTCCGCAACTGCTATTCCTGCAGATCTGGCTAGTCGATTACAGTCTCCCTCAATATAGTTTTCGAAACTATAATTGGGATTCAAATTTGAGTACCTGGAGCCTTTGTCAACTGATGGCATCTCGAATGGATTCGTCACCTCATTCGAAGAACCATTCCTACCCCACTTACTGTTGCTATTACCATTATGCTGACGTTGATTGGGTAGTGTGACAGAATAAGATTGATTCTGCATAGTACCGCTGTCAACGATCACCGAATATTCTAGCTTTCCTGACGGGCCTAGCTCTTTCTGAATGCACTGTCTTAACAAATGCACATAGTGCTCTTCTAAGTATTCATAAAAGAATTGACTAGGTACCTGAATAGTTAAAACATCATTATCCAAACGGACTGGTCTGATAGGTTCAAACCATGTTTTGAAGCTTTGATCTCCAACTTGACCTCGAATAAAACCGAGGCAATCGTCCCATACTGAAGTTTCACTTTTAACCATCTAAGTTTAAAAAAACACCTACATTATTTTTTGGAGGGAGACAAAAATGGAAAAAATCAGAGACAATGGAAAGGAAGTATCTGTACAAAGGGGAAAATAGTTTTCCCCACTAATCCACATGTTATCAACATTGAATTTTGTTGAAAACTTTCACAACGAAAGTAGACTTCTCATCAAATAATATCATGTGTTCAAATGAATTTCTTGAGTCCTGTGCGCTAATTAACGTACTTTGCCAATAACAAACTGCTACTTATGTCAGAAGCGCTTTTTAAAGACTTTGCAAAAATTTCTGCCGAAGAATGGGCCGAAAAACTCGAGAATGACCTAAAGGACAAATCTATTGACTCCTTAATGTGGAAAACTCAGGGATTATCTGGAAAGCCCTTTTACACGGCTCTGGACCTAGATACGGAACTTCACGATTACACCAACACCCCCGAAAACTTTAAATTATTTGGAAGCAGGTTTTGGGTAAACTACCAGACGGTTAAAGTCCAAGATACTCTAGCGGCAAATCAGACGGCGATCTTTGCACTTGCACATGGCGCTAGCGGAATCATTTTCGAATTGGAAAACAATGAGTCATTAGAAATTCTTTTAAAAGACATTCAACCACAGTATTGTCACTTAGGATTCAGACTAAGTGACAAAGTTGAAATTGAAGAATTCGAAAAAGACCTTCAATCATTCCTTGTTTCGAATGAAATTAATTCAGCTGATGTTAATGGGTTTGTAGAAAGTACTGCCGGAAACCCTTCAGCACCAAGTTTTAAGTCACAGGTTGTTTATTTTTCAAACTCAGAAAATCTCTGTCTTTCCTTAGCCAAAGAACTTTCCATTTTTATCGATGAAATCGACCGACAATGTGAAAATATTGATCAGGTTAAGGCTAAGTTGAACAATACCCTTTTTGTACTGAACACTCAAAACGATTTCTTTCTTGAGATCGCAAGACAGAGGGCTGTAAGAAGATTAATAGATACTCTTTCAAACGGTTACGGAATTCAAAGTCAAAAAGTAGAGTTTTTGAGTAAAATAGGGCCTTGGACTAATGCTATAGAAGACCCCCACTCATTTATGTTACATGCCACCACCCAATGTATGTCAGCCATTTTAGGAGGCTCAGATGCTGTATCGGTATTGCCTTTCGAAAATGTTTTTAAAGGTAAACCTAGTTTAGCGGATAGAGTAGCCAGAAATATCTCGTCAATATTGAGTGAAGAATCTTACCTAAGCAAAATGACCGATCCCGCAAAAGGCTCTTATTATATAGAGCATCTAACAACTGAAATCTACGCAAGAACACTCAGCATGATTCAGGGCATTGAGGCAGAAGGCGGCTATTCAAAGATTGATGTATCTAAACTAGAGGAGGTGGCGCAATGAGACCAGATCTAAAGAAAATAACAAAGACAAATAAAAGTCGAGCCGATCAACAAGAGTGGAAATCTGCTGAGGGCATTGACGTTCCTCCAATATTAGATAGTGACCAAGTTCAACACTTAGAGCAACTAGGCTTCGGAGCTGGTGCTCCTCCTTATCTGCGAGGACCTTATAGCTCAATGTACACGGTAAGGCCATGGACCATAAGACAATATGCTGGGTTCTCTACCGCCGAAGAATCCAATGCCTTTTATATAAGAAATTTAGCGGCAGGTCAGAAAGGGCTCTCAGTTGCCTTTGACCTTGCTACTCACAGAGGATATGACTCAGATCACCTAAGAGTATTAGGAGATGTTGGAAAAGCAGGTGTTGCCATTGACTCCATACTCGATATGGAAGTGCTTTTCGATCAGATTCCCTTGGATAAAATGTCCGTTTCCATGACAATGAATGGCGCTGTTATACCGATAATGGCCTTTTACATTGTAGCTGCCGAAGAACAGGGCGTTTCTAAAGATCAGCTCTCAGGCACAATTCAGAACGATATTCTGAAGGAATTCATGGTAAGGAATACTTATATCTACCCTCCCCTACCATCTATGAAGATCATCGGAGATATTTTTGAGTACACTTCACAGCATATGCCTCGATTTAACTCAATTAGTATTTCGGGATATCATATGCAAGAGGCCGGTGCTACAGCTGATCTGGAATTGGCCTATACACTAGCTGACGGGTTGGAATACCTCCGAACAGGGATAGATGCCGGTTTGGATATAGACAAATTCGCACCACGCTTATCATTCTTCTGGGCGGTTGGTATGAATCATTTCATGGAGATCGCAAAAATGAGAGCAGGCAGATTGCTATGGGCTAAGATCGTTAAGGAGTTCAATCCAAAGAATCCTAAATCAATGGCCTTAAGAACGCATAGCCAAACTTCAGGATGGTCTTTGACAGAACAAGATCCGTATAATAATGTGGCAAGAACATGTGTAGAAGCCATGGCAGCAGCTATGGGTCATACCCAGTCACTTCATACCAATGCATTGGATGAAGCCATTGCACTCCCTACCGATTTCTCTGCCAGAATTGCCCGAAACACTCAGCTCTTTCTTCAGAAAGACACCGGGATCACTCGAGTGATCGACCCCTGGGGCGGATCACACCACGTGGAATATTTAACTGATCAATTAGTTAAAAAAGCGTGGGCACTCATTCAAGAAGTTGAAGAATTAGGTGGTATGGCAAAAGCCATAGAACAAGGCCTCCCTAAACTGCGCATAGAAGAAGCTGCCGCCAGAAAGCAGGCCCGCATCGACTCCGGTAAAGACTCTATTATTGGCGTCAACCAGTATGCAGTAGATGAAAAAACAGATATAGAATTACTGGAAGTAGATAATACTGCTGTACTTAAGTCTCAACTGGCCAGGCTAGACAAACTGAAGAAGGAACGAAATTCTGAATCTGTAGAGGCTGCTTTAAAGGCTTTAACCAATTGTGCAGAATCCGGGAAAGGTAATTTGCTTGATTTGGCAGTTGAGGCGGCCAGGGCGAGAGCCACCTTGGGAGAAATCTCCACGGCAATGGAAAATGTTTTTGGTAGGCATAAAGCAACCACGCAAACCATTTCTGGTGTATATTCGAGCGAAGTGAAAGAAAATAAGGACTTTTTAAAAGCCAGAGATATGGCTGATGAGTTTGCAGAGCTTGATGGTCGCAGGCCAAGGATCATGGTGGCTAAAATGGGACAAGATGGTCACGACAGGGGAGCAAAAGTGATTGCCACTAGTTTTGCTGACTTAGGCTTCGATGTAGACATTGGGCCCCTTTTCCAAACTCCTGAAGAGGTAGCAATGCAGGCTGCTGAAAATGATGTCCACATTGTGGGTGCTTCAAGTCTTGCAGCAGGACATAAAACGCTCGTTCCTCAACTGATCGAAGAGCTTAGGAAAATCGGCAGAGATGACATCATGGTCATTGCAGGTGGTGTAATTCCACCAAATGATTATGACTTTCTTTTTCAAGCCGGCGTTTCAGCCGTTTTTGGACCAGGTACTGTTATCGCTAAAGCAGCTCAGGAAATTCTTGAAAAGCTCATGGCAGAAGACGAATAATTGAGTTTAACTTTTAAGATTCAGATTAATCAGATTTCTTTGTAGCGCTTCCGATAAGGTCACATGCAGATAAAAGAGGTCAATAACACAAAAGATAAACAGGCATTTTTAGATGTCGCCAGGCAGCTCTATAAGAACGACCCGGAATGGGTTTGCCCGTTAGACAATGATATAGAAGCCGTTTTCAATGCCCAAAGAAATACTTTCTATCAGCATGGTGAAGCCATCCGATGGATCCTAACTAATGACCAAGGTCAATTGATTGGTCGAATTTCTGCATTTATCAATGAGAAAAAAGCCAACTACCAAGACAAAAGAATTGGTGGAGTAGGCTTTTATGAATGCATCGATAATGATGAAGCTTCAAAGATCTTGTTCGATACAGCCAACGTTTGGTTGAAGGAGAGAAAAGTAACGACAGTAGACGGTCCCATCAATTTCGGGGAAAATGACCAATACTGGGGACTCTTGGTAGAAGGTTATACCCAGCCAACTTATGGCATGGCTTATAACCATCCCTATTACCAGAAGCAATTCGAAGCAAACGGATATAAAGTAAAAATGGAGCAAATGACCAATGAATTCTCATTGGAAAATGGGTTGAGCCCTAGGTTTGTGAAAATTGCTGAATATGTAATGAAGCGAAGACCCAATCTGAGCATCAAGCAATTTGATCCATCTAAGATCGATTCTTTTGCGAAGGACTTCATGAACATCTATAATGATGCATGGGCTGAATTTGAGAACTTCACCCCCATCAAAAAAGATTATGTGGTCGAAACCTTTAATAAGATCAAACCTGTAGTCGACCCGGGGCTTGTTCAATTTGCTTACATGGATGACGAGCCAGCGGCTTTTGTCATGTGTCTTCCTGATGTGAATCAGATCTTCAAGAAATTCAATGGAAAACTGACGCTCTGGAATAAGCTGAGGTTTCTCTACCTCAAAAAAACTAATTTCATCACCCGAGTAAGAGTTGTGGTTATGGGAAGTAAACCTAAGTATCAGAATATGGGTTTAGAGTCCGTACTTACCTATAAATGCTTTCAGCATGTGATGAAAAACACCAATATGAGAGAGATCGAACTTTCTTGGGTGGGTGACTTCAACGAGAAAATGCAGGCCATTCACAAAGGGCTTGGAGCTATTCCTTCTAAAAAGCACATTACCTATCGCTTGGAGCTGAATTAAAGATCAATCGATTCAACCTCACTCCAAAAACCTCCAATAATATCAGAAATAAAAGTATTCCATACTCAAGAATCACTACATCCATTCTGTCTACATATTCTCCTCCCGAATAATTGATATAAGTTAAGAAGATCAGATAAGACCAAAGAAGTGGAAAACGGATATGAGAGAAAACACTTACGGCTAATAGTGGTATGACATACCAAGGGTGAACGGTTGTAGCAAATAACAAGTAGATCAGCCAAACCCACACCAATTGCTTAGGCCAGCTTATACTTCTTTTAGCCAAAAGAGAATATATCATAATGAAGCCAAAAGTGGCGAGCAGCATCCATTTACCTGATTTAGCTATAATATTGTGCCCTTCCGTTTCAAAACCGTACCAGCGAGCTAGATAATAGATACTTCCATTAAACTCGAACTTCTGGAAATACAGCTGCATGCTATCCCAAATAGCCCAAACATGAGCTGTATTAATTAGCGGAAGAAAAGTGATCACCAAAGTTGCTGCCAGGATCAATCCATAGATAAATGTTTTTTTAATTCCAATTTTTCTAAACAACAGCGGAAGTGCGATCAAAGGAATAAATTTGGTTGCGACAGACAAACCAAAGAAAAAAGCAGACTGATTCAGTTTTCCTCGTTCAAAAAGCAATAATGCTTGAAGCAAAAAGAAGATCAAAATAGCCTCGAAATGTAGATTTCCAGTCAATTCAAAAACCACTAATGGATTAAGTGCATAGATCAGCCCATATTTTTGAGGTAGACCATAATGTCTTAAAAGCTTTTGGATCAAGCGAATATTTCCCAATTCAAAGACTAAGATCACAACTCTAATGACTATGGTGGACCAGATCACAGAATTAGGAGAGAAAAGTGCCCCTATAAAGAATATGACCTGATTTAAAGGAGGATAAATACTAAAATATTCTTGAGAATTGAGTTGATCATAGAGGTTCTGATTCAACCCTTCTATTCCGCCATTCAAGTGATGTGCCGGTAGATATTTATAAGGATCTTCGAGAGCAGTAAGTAAGCGTCCATCCCAAATGAACCGATAAATATCGTCTGAGAGTTTTGGGAATGAAGCGATCACCAAAACACGAAGCAGCATTCCCCAGTAGTATGCAAGCTCCTCCTCTCCTTCATCTAGTTTTCTAAAAATAATGAAGATAGAAATGAAAAAAATAGAGTAGCCAGTTATAAGCTCAATGGTTGACTCTCTGGGAACAAAGTATCCTAGATAAATCGTCATTGCCGCACTTAGGACAAAGGCCAGATTAAGCCAATAATTGTTTTGTTTAAGCATTTCTAGTATGCTGTACTGAATAGTAGAACACCAGCAAGAAACCTAAACTCAATAAGATATGAAAGGGCAAAAGGGCAAAATCATTGAAATAGAAGGCAAGTCCAAGGCCACTGAAAAAGTAAAGACTCAACAAACCTTCGACCATCGTTAAAGGGTTAATCTTTTTACTAAAGTACTTGTTACCTCTCCAGGTATCTTTTTTGTTTTGAATATTGAATTTAGGGGTTCTGATAAATGCACTTTTTCTTCCCAGCAACCCTTCAATAACCGCTACCGCATTGTGAACGGAAAGGCCTAAAAAGACAGAAAGAAGCATGAACATCTGTGGTACGAATGTCTTAACATTCTGCCAAAGGCTAAGTTTCGCGTCTTTAAATCCATTCCAATAAAAGATGATCAAAAAGGCATAACCCATCAGAAAGATCATGGAAATATTGAGTAGTAACTCCCAACTATCCGAGAGGTTTCTAATAAATAAAACAGGAATACTTAATAGTGCTGTGATAACGATACAGATGAAGACTGCAGAGTTCAATAAGTGAAAAGTTGCATGAAATTTTGTACCAAAGGAAAGGTTGGACTTCAATACTCTAGGCAATAGTTTCATACTAGTTTCAGCCGCCCCTTTCGTCCATCTATATTGCTGAGACTTGATAGCACCCATAGCTGCAGGTAATTCTGCCGGTGCTATCACTTCCGGAGTATAAAAGATCTTCCAACCATTGAGCTGAGCTCTGTAGCTTAGATCGAGATCTTCTGTTAATGTATCAGCCTTCCAACCACCTGCATCTGCAATGCAAGATTTTCTCCAAACTCCTGCTGTACCATTGAAGTTCAGAAAATGACCGCCTTGAAATCTTCCATTCTGCTCTACCCTGAAATGAGTATTTAAGCCAAAAGCTTGAAGTTTGGTGAGCATAGAATACTTTTCATTGATATGGCCCCAACGGGTTTGAACCACACCTATTTTCTCATCAGTTTCAAAGTACGGTATACTTCCCGTTAAGAAGTCTGGCTGAGGAATAAAATCTGCATCGAAAATCGCAATAAATTCACCTATTGCAATTCTTGTACCGTACTGTAAAGCTCCTGCCTTGAATCCCTTTCGATCTTCTCTTTGTATATGATGAATATCTAATCCTTGGCCTTTCCAGTATTCAACCTTACTTGCGATCAAATCGATAGTCCCATCATTAGAATCATCTAGAACCTGAATTTCCAATTTATCTTTTGGCCAATTGAATTTGGCGACCGCATCTATTAATCTTTCAACCACATACAACTCATTGTAAATAGGAAGTTGAATAGTGACCACAGGATGATGATAATCTTTTGGGGCTTTTGCTGGGGGCTTGATTCTTCCTTTTCTTACCGCTTTTCTATAGTGGTAAACTAAACTCAGCTGTGAAATACTGTATGAAAAAATGAACAGTAACGCTCCCGTGTAAAAAATCAATATGAGTAATTCTAGCCAGTACATTATAGATATCTGAATATCGTATATAAAATCTTATAACCTGCCAGTAGCGTACCTTTTACAGTTCCCGACACCTTGCTAACCCCAATTCTTCGCTTATAGTTTACCGGAACCTCTGTACACCTTAACTTCTTCTTGGCCGCTTTCAATTGCATTTCAACAGTCCAGCCATAGGTACGGTCTTTCATGTCAATCTCTAATAGCTTATTGAAACGTATTGCTCTGAAAGGGCCAAGGTCTGTAAACCGAAGGCCATAGAACAACTTGAGTAATGAGGTAGCCAACCAGTTTCCAAATAACTGAGGAATAGTCATAGAACCAGATTCCCTCTGCCCCTTCGCTCTAGACCCTATAACTAGGTCCATTTTACCTTCAAGGATAGGTCGAACTAGCTGGGGAAGTTGTTCTGGATAATCGGAGTAATCTCCATCTAAAAAGACAATAATATCGGTTTCGGGATATTCATTCTTCACATACTCTATCCCTTTTAAACAGGCATTACCGTATCCAGGAATTGATTCTGTTAAAGCAGTTGCTCCAGCATTTATTGCCTCCTTCTCAGTTTGATCAGTGGAAGCATTGTTCACTACGATCACCTCTTCTACCAAGTCCATTGGAATATCTCTGATTACAAATGGAATTGACCTTTCTTCGTTGAAGGCGGGAATGATAACTCGAATGATGGGTTTGGCGTTTCTCAAAACTGCTTGCAAAAATAGGAATTCTTAGCCTGTACAATACCATTTAGCAATTAAGAAGTTCCCGACTAAAAAGTTTCCTCAATTTCATGTCACTTAGCAAACATTTTGAAGATAAGAAGACTTGATATTGAACCTTATTCATAAAGAATAAGTTATTTATATGTATATACATATAAAATAAAGAAGGGAAATAAAATGAAAACTGTATTACATAAATCAGATAGTCGGGGTGAGGCTAATCATGGCTGGTTAAAAAGTAGACACACCTTTAGTTTTGCTGGGTACTTCAATCCTGAAAGAGTTCAGTTTGGTGCTCTGAGAGTTTTAAATGATGATCAGGTTGCAGCAGGAATGGGTTTCGGAGCCCATCCGCATGAGAATATGGAGATCGTCTCGATTCCTTTGCAAGGAGACCTTGAGCATAAAGACAGCACCGGTAGAGAAAAAGTGATCAAACAAGGTGATGTTCAGATCATGTCTGCGGGAACAGGCATTACGCATTCTGAGTACAATCATAGCAAAGATGAAGAGGTGCATTTTCTACAGATCTGGGTATTCCCAAAAGAAAAGGGAATTGATCCTAGGTATGAGCAAAAGACCTATTCTCCAGAAAATAGAACCAATGAATTTCAGACTGTTGTTTCTCCTGAAGGTGGTGATGCCTTATGGATCAATCAGGATGCATTCTTTAGCATGGCTAATTTAGACGCTGGTGTTTCTTTAGATTATCAAGTGAAGAAACCAGGTAACGGAGTTTATTTATTTGTCCTGAACGGTGACCTTGAAGCTGCAAACGAGTCTTTATCTACAAGAGATGCAATTGGGCTTACTGAGACCGAAAGCTTCGGTATCAAGGCAAAGTCTTATGCAGAAGTTTTGGCCATAGAAGTTCCAATGCAATTATAATTTCTCACCACCCTCTGTCCTTAGGAGAGAGGGCTTGGTCTCTGTATATTGCAACATGAGAACTGACTATAACCTCAAAGAGATAACTCTGCAGGCCTTTGAAGAATTCATCTTAATAGATGAAAAAGAAGCTAATGCCAGACTTAAGCCCAACAAATGGTCTGCCAAGGAGATCATGGGCCACATGATCGATTCGGCTTCTAATAACCATGGTAGGTTTGTTAGGGCTCAATTTTCCGATGACCTAGTAGTTCCCATGTATGCTCAAGATGATTGGGTACGTATACAAGACTATCATGGACAGAATTGGCAAGATCTATTGATCACATGGCGACAATTAAATATGCTGATATCTACTATGATGTTCAATACATCTCCTGATGTTAGAGATAAAGAGCGAACTGACCACAACCTTCATAAAACATCGATGAGGCCGATAGCAGAGGGTGAGTCTGTTACACTGGGATACTTTATGAATGACTACGTGCTTCATATGAAGCATCACCTAGGTCAAATCAGAGAAATCATAAGTACGTTGTAAAATCCTTTAGGCCATTTATATGATATCTTATTAAAGAAGCCCATGGATAACCCATGGGCTTCTTGTTTTATTTTGCTCATTCAAATCAGAGATTAGGCCTACTTAATGTTATTACCAATGATAACTTCAGGAGCCTCCATTCTTTTTTCATCAGGGCCATTTTCTAACTTCAGCACACCTCTTGGACAAACTGCTGAACAAATACCACAGCCCACGCATGAAGCCCTTACTATATTCTGCCCTCTTTGAGCGTACCAACGAACATCGATTCCTTGTTCACAGTAAGTGGAGCAATTACCACATGAGATACACTGACCTCCATTAGTTGTTATTCTGAATCGAGATTTGAATCGTTGGATCAACCCCATGTAACCAGCCATTGGACAACCAAATCTACACCAAACCCTAGAACCTAGCATTGGATAGAATCCAACCCCGATGACACCTGAAAAAGTAGCTCCAATTAAGAA
>CBFIDS010000087.1:0-4254 GCA_965661435.1 Roseivirga sp. | reverse complement strand
CGGTGCTGTTGGAAGATTCAACTTAAAAGGTCTAGAAAGTATTTTCGAAAGGGTTATCGGTATGCCTGACTTTTTTGTTGAAGCCTATAAAAAGAAGAATTTAGCTCAAGCAGTCCTCCACTATGTAAACGCTCTTTTTGGTGATAAAGGCTTAGTTATTCTTGACGCAGATGATAATCGACTTAAGTCGGTTTTCAAACCTGTTATAGAAGCGGATCTCTTCGAACATATTCCTCAAGAAATTGCAACAGAAACTACGGAATCATTAGAGGCGCAAGGTTATTCAACACAAGTATTCCCCAGAGAGATCAACTTCTTTTACTTGAAAGATGATCTTCGTTCTAGAATTGTAAAAAACGAAACTGGTTTTGAAGTACTTGATACTGATATCAAGTTTTCAGAGTCTGAATTAAAAATAGAGATCGAAGAACATCCTGAAAGATTCAGTCCAAACGTATTATTAAGACCTCTTTATCAAGAGTTCATTCTTCCAAATCTAGCCTATGTAGGTGGGCCTTCAGAATTAGTTTATTGGCTTCAGCTCAAGGGCATTTTTGATCATTTTGAAACTCAGTTTCCCTTATTAATGCCCCGGAACTTTGCAGGAGTACTTGACAATGTAGCTCTTAGAAAAGTTGAACAAACAGAACTTTCGTGGGAAGAACTTTTCATGGATGAGCATCAGTTGATCAATACAAAGATTGCTGAAGAGACTAAATTCAAATTGGATTTAGTCGAACAGAAGGAGAAACTTCAAGTTTTGTATCAGTCTGCTTTAGATCAAGCCATTCAAGTAGATCAAACCCTGGAGAGAATGGTTAAAGGAGAACATAGAAGAGCCGAGAAAACCTTCGAAAAAGTAGAACAGAAAATCCTAAAGGCTGAAAGAAGAAATCAAGAGATTCTGGTGAACAGGATCTATTCGATAAAAGAAGCTCTATTTCCAAATGGCTCTCCTCAAGAGCGAAGAGATAATTTTCTAAACTTCTATATGAGTGACCCACAGTTTGTAAATAACTGTCTTCAAGCATTCGATCCGTTCGATTATCGTTTTCATTTATTAAAAAGTGATGGATAAACAGCTCCTTCGGTCGATGTTCCTGAAAAAGCGCATGACCTTAGGGAAGCAAGAGTTTGCCTCGAGAAATCATGCCTTATTCAATAACCTAAATTCATTCATAAGCCTAATAGACCCTGTAGAACATGCTCATATTTACTTCAGCATGCCC
The DNA here is from genome assembly GCA_965661435.1 of Roseivirga sp. Lineage (GTDB taxonomy): Bacteria > Bacteroidota > Bacteroidia > Cytophagales > Cyclobacteriaceae > Roseivirga. Next base: position 3,025 of record CBFIDS010000087.1, on the reverse strand, counting down.
TCAAAGAAAGAACCTGATACTCAACCGATCATTCAGCTTCTGATCGACCAGAACATAAGTGTTTATAGTTCAAGAACGTTATATAAAGAGCGAAGGCTAACACATCACCCAGTGCTGTCTATTTCAGATTTTAAAGTTGAGAAAAATGGAATACCTAGCCCAGTTAGCATTACCGAAATAAGCTCTGATCAATTAGATATTGTTTTTATTCCCCTTATATCATTCGATCAGATAGGAAATAGAATAGGTTACGGTGCCGGATTATATGATCGCTTCTTGAAGGACGTTAGAAAAGATTGCCTTAAAGTAGGATTGTGCATTACACCTCCTTTGGATCAAATAGAGGATTTGAATGAATACGACATTCCACTTGATCATTGTATCAATCACTTGGGCATCTATGACTTTAAAAAGTAAAAGCCATCTGACGATGGCTTTTACTTTTTGAAGATCCTAGAACTTTATCGATTTCGTTTCAACAGTTTAGTACTGGCTCTTCCATTAGCTCCAGCTGCCTCAAATATATAAAGCCCATCAGACTCATTTCTTAAATCGATGTCTATTCGCTGCCCCGGTATATAATTATTAACAGCTTCTGATTCTATACTCCTTCCATTAGCGTCAACAATGTTGAATTCTATCGTTCCAGAGAATCCATCAGGTAAAATCAAAATGAATTGCCCATTTGATGGATTCGTATCAACCCAAATTTCCGAATAGCTTCTATTGCCGGATCCTTCAATAGAAGCAATAACATTCTGAATAATGAATGTTTCTTCAGATGTAATCGTGCCATCAAAAGCATTTCCTGCCCCATCCGCTATATTCTGCCCAGGGGCAATATCTATGTCTACCGTTCCATCAGATATAATTTGGGAAACATTTAACACGAATGAACGAGTACCTGATAAGGGAGCTATAGTCATTTCTGAATTAGGGAAACTATTCGCTAAAACGAAATCAGATACGTCTACATTCTGAACATCCTCCGTAAACTCAATTAGAAAATCAACACTGTTTTCATTTGTAGTTTCAGAAGTCGGATTACTTCTCGTAATCGCTACGGTAGGTGCTGTATTATCTGTTACTGTATAGGTTTCAGCTGACTCTATTGTTCCGGTAAAAGCATTACCAACTTCATCTGTAATATCACTGGCAGATACTAAACCAAGTCCTAAAGTTCCGGCACCACCTATTCCGTCAACGGTCACTCGAAAAACATTCGTTCCTGTGGTAGCCACTACTGATGCTATTGTTCCTGAAGCTTGACCTGTAGTTTCGAAGTCATCTGTACCAATATTGACTACATTCTCATCGAATGTTACTTCGAAGACCACTTCATTTACATCAATATTTTCTGTAACAGGATTAAATCTTGAAATAGAGGAGATCACTGGCCCTTGACCATCTAAGTTGATGGATACTATATTAGACAACCCACTTCCATCCACTCCTTCGATCTGAAGCCTTACCTGATAATCGCCTCCATCCACAACAACGAGCTCAGACTGTGTAGCTCCATCGATCACTTGACCATCTTTCAGCCATTCATATGCCATCCCACTACCTTGAATAAAAGACTTATTGGCCCGAAGCGTGTATGAAAGTCCATCTTCAGAAACCGAGTAGTTGATATTAGGAACAATACCAGTCTCGTAGAACCCAAAGAATGCACCATTACCATGTGTAGAGACCATTACCATACCTTCTATAGGCCTTGCTTCTATGTTGGCAACAACTACATTCCCTATGACTTGAGAAGCCTGCTGAGACCAAACGGTATTATCTCCATCTAAAGTCTTTGTCATGAATAAACCCACGGAAGTTCCCACAAAGTAATAATACCCTCCACTACCATCAGGCATAATTGCCGATGCTCTGACTGAAGGGCCATCACCAGAACCGTCAGGGTTTTCTTCTAAATTTCCTCCAATTGAATTCCAAGTATCCCCCCCATCTTCTGAATACCAAATACTGATGGCATTATAATTAGATACGGTTAAAATCACTCTATCTGCATCTTTTGGATCTACTGAGATGCTTGAAATATTACCAGTGCCTCCGGGGCGAGTCACTGTTATTACTTCAGCGTCTCCTGTCAATTCCTGACTATTTTCGACTTTATACACTCTCGAACTTCTGGTACCTATATATAATGTGCCTTCTGGTTCAACTGACTGACCGAAAGCAGAAACCCTTTGTGTTGCCAGATCATTATTCGTCAACTCATTCCATTCTCCAACTCCAGGATTCTGAGAAACATCATTGGTATAATAAACTTTCCCAGCTGCTGCAACAAACATTTGATCTTGCTGAACAGGGTTAACGAAAAATGGATTGATAAATAAAAACTCATTATCACTACTAGAAGGACTAATACCCCCCGCATATTCATAAGTGTTATTTACTAATCCATATCTTCCTACATTTCCTCTTTGGGAGCTAACGATCAACGAATTGTAATTAATAGCTGTATAAGCCCCATCCCCAGAGAAAACTTCTTGCCACTCTTCTTCCGGATCTTCTTCAAATTTTGCCCAAGTACCATTGTCTTGCATACCGCCCATGAGTTGCTGGTCTCCAAGATCATTCTTCTGAATTGAAGCATGATAGAACTGTGCAGTGATATAACCGTTATTCAAAGAACTCCATATGACTGGAACAGAAGATGTACTGCTTCCTGGGTTCGAATTATCTTCAGTAATATGTAGACCTCCGTCAGTGGCTGAGATCATTCGATCTGGATCTGAATCGAAGAATGCAAAATCGTGATTGTCTGGGTGATGATTTGGATAACGTGGAAAATTATTAGGATTATTATCATTGGCATACCCCCCTATTTGTCGTGTATTCCCTTCGGTTGCAAAGCCATCTACTGTTCGCATCAAATTCACACCTCCTAAAAATATAATATCTTCTTTAGTGGGATGAACAGCCACATAAAGATCATAACCTCCTTGATCCCAATGACCTTGACCAACATCACTATCAGTTACCTTGATGTTGTCTGTCAATTCAGACCAAG
>CBFIDS010000086.1:0-8646 GCA_965661435.1 Roseivirga sp. | reverse complement strand
GACTATGTAGAAAAGCATAAGTCGAACTGGAAAGTGAAACCTGAGATCATTGAAGGTTCTGAATTCCAAGACTGTCTAATGTTGAAATTTGGTAAGCCTAGAACGGCCATTCTTGCACATATGGATAGTATTGGTTTTACGGTTCGGTACCAAGATCAATTGGTGCCAATTGGTGGGCCGAAGGTTGAAACAGGTTATACGCTCGTAGGAGAAGATGCTTTGGGGCCTATTGAATGCGAACTGGTTGAGAACGATGGAGACATCCATTACAAGTTTGCCAGAGGGATTCAGCGAGGAACAGAATTGGTATTCAAATCAGATTTTAGGGAAACCGAAAATTATGTTCAATCCTGCTATCTGGATAACAGATTGGGAGTATACAATGCTTTAAAAGTAGCTGAATCTTTAGAAGTTGGACTGATCGTTTTCTCTTGTTGGGAGGAACATGGAGGAGGCTCGGTTTCCTATTTAGCCAAGTACATGGCGGAAGAACTTGGTGTTTTACAAGCACTGATCTCAGATATTACTTGGGTGACCGAGGGTGTGGTACATGGTGAAGGTGTAGCTATTTCTATGCGAGACAGAAGTGTGCCCAGAAGGTCTTTTGTGAACAAGATCATTGCCTTGGCAGAAGAGTCTGGAGTTCCATATCAATTAGAGGTAGAAGGCGCTGGAGGAAGTGACGGTAAAGAGCTTCAATCTTCACCCTATCCTTTTGATTGGTGCTTTGTTGGAGCACCTGAAGACAATGTTCATAGCCCCGATGAAATTGTGCACAAGGACGATATTGTGAGCATGGTTCAACTATATTCGTTTCTAATGAAAAATCTTTAATGTCAAATTCTACAGTATCGCTTCACGATAAAACATTTGAACTATTCATCTCTGAGGAAGAGATATTAAGTAGAGTTAAGGACCTGGGATTCGAATTATCTCAAAATTATGATAACAAAGAGCCACTTTTTTTAGGTGTCTTGAATGGAGCCTTTATGTTTGCTTCAGACCTGATGAAGCACATTACAATACCGGCTGAGATCTCATTTATCAAAGTAGCTTCTTATCAAGGCATGTCGAGCCAAGGGCAAACCAAAGAGCTTCTGGGATTGAATGTGGAGGTTAAAGACAGGCATATATTGGTCGTTGAAGATATAGTCGACTCGGGTGTCACCATGGAAAGTGTCATCAATAACCTCAAATCAAAAGGAGCTGCCTCGATTGAAGTTGTATCTCTGTTGGTTAAGCCAGAATGTTTAGAAAAAGATATTCATGTGAAGTACTTGGGCTTCGAAATACCGGAAAAATTTGTCGTGGGCTACGGTTTAGATTATAATGGCCTAGGAAGAAATCTGAAAGACATTTATCAATTGAAGCTGGACTAACGATAATCCTTATATTTGTGGCCTGTTATTTAAAAAATCGAAGTAAATGATCAATATAGTTTTATTCGGACCTCCTGGTGCGGGAAAAGGAACACAGAGCGAGAATATCATTAACACCTTTGGTCTAAAGCATATATCTACCGGAGACTTGTTCAGAAAACATTTGGGAGAAGGAACCGAGCTAGGTAAAAAAGCTCAGTCTTTTATGGACAACGGAAAACTAGTTCCAGACGAAGTAGTGATAGGTATGGTGGAAGACTTCCTCAATGAAAATACTGGTGCAAAAGGATTTATATTCGATGGATTTCCTAGAACGGTAGCTCAGGCAGAAGCATTAGATGAACTTTTGAAAAGTCATGATACTTCCATAAATGCTATGCTCATGCTAGATGTACCTCAAGATGAGTTAAAAAGAAGATTGTTAGAAAGGGGCAAGACCTCAGGAAGAGCTGATGATCAAAATGAGGAAAAGATCAACGTAAGAATTAAGGAATATCTTAATAAGACTTTACCAGTAGCTGAGTTTTATGAAAAACAAGGGAAGATCAACAAGATCAATGGTGTAGGGACTGTTGATGGAATCTTCAACGATATTTCAGCTGCGATTAAAGTCCATAGCTAAAGATTTCAATAACTAATATTAACCAAAGATGACCTTTGCGGTCATCTTTTTTGTTAACACCACTTATGGCAGGAACCAACTTCATAGATCACGTTAGACTCTATTGCCGCTCAGGAAAGGGAGGTGCTGGTGCTGTGCATTTTCGTAGAGAAAAACACGTTCCCAAAGGAGGGCCAGATGGAGGAAATGGCGGACGTGGGGGCCATGTCATTCTGCGTGGAAATAAGCAAATGTGGACTTTATTGCACTTGAGGTACCAAAAGCACGTTTTTGCGGAAAATGGTGAAGGTGGAAGTGGCCATGGAAGTTCAGGCTCTGATGGAAAGGATATTATTTTGGAAGTGCCACTAGGAACTGTTGCTAAAACCCTAGAACCTGAAGAAAAGACTCTGTTTGAGATTACAGAAGATGGTGAAGAAAGAATTCTTTTACCTGGCGGTCAAGGAGGTTTGGGTAATGAGAACTTCAAGAATTCTACTAATCAAACTCCTAGATATGCTCAACCAGGAACCCCTGGAGAAGAAGCACTTTGTGTCTTAGAGTTGAAATTATTAGCCGATGTTGGTCTAGTGGGATTTCCAAACGCTGGCAAGTCCACTTTACTTTCTGTGCTCTCCGCTGCAAAGCCCGAGATCGCAGATTATCCTTTTACCACACTAGTACCGAATCTTGGGGTAGTAGCTTACAGAGATCATCGGTCTTTTGTAATGGCTGATATTCCAGGAATTATAGAAGGAGCGTCAGAGGGCAAAGGACTTGGGATTCGCTTTTTAAGACATATTGAAAGGAATTCTATTCTCCTGTTCATGGTACCTGCTGATGCTGAAGATATCCAAAAGGAGTATGAAATTCTATTGTCTGAGCTCAGAAAGTACAATCCTGAACTCTTAGATAAAGAACGTGTCTTAGCTATTTCAAAATGTGATATGCTCGATGAAGAGCTTATCGAAGAAATGAAAGCACTCATTCCTGAAGGTATAGAAACACTCTTCATTTCATCTGTGGCACAGCAAGGCTTAACAGAGCTGAAAGATGCCATATGGAGAAAGATCAACGCCTGAACTGACACTCCCACCAATTGCACAAAATAAATATGTCATAATGACACCTAAATTGTGGTTGGCAAACAATTTGAGGAATCGCACGCGTCTTATTAGTAGTAAACAATGGCAAAGAATAAGAAAGAAAAAAAGACTCAAGAGGAGAACGAAGTACTAGAGGCTGAGAAAGATACTCAAGCTTCCGAGGAAAATGTTGAAGCTCAAGAAAGTGAAGAACAAGAAGTAGAGGAAAAGATTGAACTAACTGCTGAAGAAGAACTTCAAATTCAAGTAGAAGAGGCTAAGGATAAATATTTAAGACTTTATTCAGAGTTTGAAAACTTCAGAAGAAGAAACGCGAAAGAAAGATTAGACTTGGTCAAAACTGCTTCTTCTGATCTGATGTCTCAACTTCTTCCAACTATAGATGACTTAGAAAGAGCTAAGAAAGCCAATGAAAATCAGGATGATATTGATGCTGTAAAAGAAGGTTTCGATCTCATTTCTAATAAACTGACCAAAACATTGGAAGCTAAGGGTCTGAAAGTAATGGAAACAGAAAAAGGTACTGATTTCGATGCTGAATTGCACGAAGCAGTAACTCAGTTTCCGGTTGAAGAGAAAGAATTAAAAGGAAAAATCATAGATACAGTTGAGAAGGGGTATTACTTGGGAGACAAAGTGATTCGTTTCGCTAAAGTGGTGATTGGAGCTTAATATGGCAAAAAGAGATTATTACGAGATTTTAGGAGTTAGTAAGGGAGCGACAGAAGAAGAGCTGAAAAAAGCTTATCGAAAACTGGCGATCAAATATCACCCTGATAAAAATCCTGACGATGATAAAGCTGAAGATAAGTTCAAAGAGGCAGCCGAAGCATATGAAGTACTGAGTAATAAAGATAAAAGAGCTCAATACGATCGTTTCGGGCACGATGGCATGCGTGGAGGCTTCGGAGGCCAAGGTGGTGGCATGAACATGGATGATATCTTCTCTCAATTTGGAGATATTTTCGGTGGTGGCGGCAGTCCTTTCGAAAGCTTTTTCGGAGGAGGTGGAGGCGGAAGACGCCAACGCAAGGGCTCTAATCTCAGAATCAAGCTTAAACTTACATTGGATGAAATCGCTAATGGGGTTGAGAAAAAGATCAAAGTTAACAGGCTCGTCAATGCAGACGGTGTAACCTATAAGACCTGTAATACTTGTGGTGGTTCAGGTCAAATGAAAAAAGTGGTCAACACTATGCTAGGGCAAATGGTCTCAGCAAGCACTTGCTCTGCTTGCAACGGCTCTGGACAAACAGTAGACAAAAGACCCCCTGGTGTAGACAGCACTGGCCTTGAAATGAAGGAAGAGGTAATTCCTATCAAAATACCTGCAGGGGTAACTGACGGAATGCAGCTTTCAATGTCAGGTAAAGGTAATATGGCTCCTGGTGGAGGCATTCCAGGCGATCTTCTGATTGTAGTTGAAGAAAAAGAAGATGATCTACTTAAAAGAGACGGTAATAACATAGTTTACGATCTATATATAAGCTTTGCTGATGCAGCTTTAGGTGGTTCTTACGAGGTGCCAACCATTGATGGAAAGGTGAGGATCAAGATTGATCCTGCAACCCAAAGTGGAAAGATTCTTCGTTTAAGAGGAAAAGGTATCCGAGATATCAACGGTTATGGCAAAGGAGATCAATTGATTCACGTGAATGTGTGGACTCCGAAAAAATTGAGCAAGGAAGAGACTGAAATGCTTGAAAAACTAAGGGAATCGGACAATTTTGCCCCTAAACCGGGTAAAGGTGAGAAGGGATTCTTTGAGAAAATCAAAGAATTCTTTTAGCAGAAAAGAAATCGAAATTTAAACATAAGGCTTCTCAGTAATGAGAAGCCTTTTTTGTGAAATAGACTTTACAAAAAAAAGATAACCCTTTGGTTTATAAAGCCGTATATATCCGTTTACAATTGATTGCAACCCAATCTTTGAACAAACCGTAAGCTTAAGCATGCAAAAAATACTTTTTCTGTTGGCCATCATAGGAGCAGTTGGAATGGAAGGGCTGGCACAGACTAAGAAACACTTTACAGTAGAAGCAGATGCCCTATCCGAAAAGGTTCATTTTTCGTTAAAGGCATCATCCGGCACTTGCGAGATCAGAACCCGTAGTATGGGGGAATTACCTATTAATATCATGGGTAATCACAATGAAGAATACATTTCATCGGATTTTGGACAGCAACTAGAAGGAAAGACGCTCCATGCTTGGCTTAATTTAAAAGACAATGGTAAGGAAGGCTTCGGATCTAAGCTTTCTAAGATCTTTGGTAAAAAGACAACCGATTCTGAGAACTATTGGAACATTTACTTCACCGATTACAAACCATATCGTTTAGACTTAAACTATGGTGTAGGAAAAGCCTATATAGATCTATCTGACATTGCTGTTGAAAGTTGCAGAATAACTTCAGGCAACGCTTTTGTCAAAGTTGGTTACCTATCTAAAGTGAGGAATAGAATGGAAATGGATACAATGATCGTATCTGTCGACTTAGGTGACGTAGAGCTCGAAAGACTTAATCTGGCAAGAGCAAAAAACATTTTAGCGGAAGTTGGCTTTGGTACTTTGGTGATGGATTTTGAAGACCAACCTGAAGTAGCTAGCGATATTTGGGCCAGGGTTGGGGCTGGTTCATTAATTATCAACTTACCTATTGAATCTACTCCGGTGATCGTTCGAATGAAAGATACTTCCTACCGAAAATTCAAAGTTCCAGATGGTTTCGAAAAGATCAGAGAGAATGTTTTTGTGAGTCCTGGCTATAGTTCAGATGCAAAAAATATACTCTCTTTTAATATTGACCTTTCAATGGGGAGTGTTGTATTCAAGTGATGTTTAGATTTCCTCAGGTATTTAATAACCCACCGAACTACTTTTTTTTCCGTTTAATCTAAAACTACACTATAGTTTAGCAGTTTTAGTCAATTTAGTTTTAGAGATTAGGCTTCAGTAACTCATTGAAGCTGAGTTTTTTCAACTAAAACACAAACGATTTTGAATATCTTAGAGGCTAATCACGTCACCAAGAATTACGCTGAACACACCGCATTAAAAGATGTGAGCATCAGCATACCTAAGCAATCCATTTTCGGATTATTAGGCCCAAATGGAGCAGGTAAAACCACCTTGATTCGAATTGTCAACCAGATCATCATGGCCGATGAGGGCGAGGTTCTCATCAATGGAGAGCCTCTAGAGCCCAAGCACATCGGGGTCATTGGTTACTTGCCTGAGGAACGAGGTCTTTACAAAAAGATGAAGGTGGGTGAGCAATTAATGTATTTAGCTCAACTGAAAGGTCTTCCTAATGGGGAGGCTAGAAAAAGAATCAAATACTGGCTCGAAAGAATGGGCTTGTCTGAATGGGCAAGCAAGAAAGTGGAAGACTTATCGAAAGGGATGGCACAAAAGATTCAGTTCATTGCAACTGTTATCCATGAGCCTGAACTTCTGATTTTAGACGAACCTTTTTCAGGCTTCGACCCTGTCAATGCCAATCTGATCAAAGATGAGATCTTTGAGCTAAGAGATAAAGGTGCAACGGTGATTTTTTCTACGCACCGAATGGAATCTGTTGAGCAGTTATGCGATCATATTGCTTTGATCAACAAATCCGAGAAAATCCTTGATGGTAAAAAGCAAGACATCAAAAACAAATTTAAGCTCGGCAGGTATGAAGTTCATTACAAAGGGAATCTTAAACGCGGTAATGCCTTCGAAATTCTAGAAGAGAGTAAGACGGAACTTGGTTTAGAAAAGGCACTGATTCAAGCTAGCAATGGGCAAACACCGAATATCATACTTCAGGAATTGATCGATCAGACAGAAGTACACTCTTTTGTAGAGATCATTCCATCAATCAATGACATATTCATCAATATCGTGGAAGGAGGCAAATCATGAAGCAGACCTTATTAGTACTCAAAAGAGAATATACAACGAGAGTTAAGAAGAAGTCTTTTTTATTAGCGACACTGCTTACTCCACTGATCTTACCAACGATCATTTTTGTGATCGCCTATTTCGCTACTCAGGATAAAGATTCTCGTCAAGCTGAGGTAATTGTTTTGGATGAGTCTGGATATTTCACTGAATCATTAGACGCGAGTGGATATCAATTCAAATTTGTAGATGGCGATTATGAAGACTTAAAGTCTACTTTCAAAGAGAAAGGAGCATTTGGGTTTATGTATATACCAGCTGTTGATCTAAGTGATATTTCAGTGACACGTTTTTCTGGATTTGAATTTTATTCTGAAACCAATCCTAGCATCCGGACCATGGAAAGGATCGAAAATCAGATCGAGAATCGGATGGAAGATCTCAAATTGGAAAGCTCCGGCTTGGATCCGAATGTGATCAATAAGCTTCAAGTAAATATAGATCTAGATACCTTTAGTGTGTCTGAATCGGGAGAAGCCACGGAGAGTAACAGTGGGCTTAGTTTTGCGATAGGATACGGTACCGGATTCCTGATCTACATGTTCATTTTCATTTATGGAGGTCAGATCATGCAATCCGTATTGGATGAAAAGACAAGTAGAATCGTTGAGGTCATTGTTTCATCCGTAAGACCATTCCAGTTAATGTTAGGGAAAGTATTAGGAGTTGGCGCAGTAGGATTTACTCAGCTGTTGATATGGATAGTCCTCATCTCGGGGCTTTCGACACTTGGGATTAGTATTTTGGCTAGTGGAAACGATGTCGTCATGGAAGCTGCAAGTCAGCAAATTCCAGAAGAGGCCCTAACTCAACAACAAGAGTTGGCGGCAGAGATCACCACAATGATCGCTACTATCCCTATTACTAAGATCTTGTTGTCCTTTTTATTCTATTTCTTAGGAGCTTACTTCTTGTATGGAGCACTTTACGCAGCAATAGGTTCTGCCGTTGATAGTCTTCAGGATGCACAGCAGTTCATGTTGCCAATTATGATTCCGATAATCGCCTCTATTATGGCCATGTTCTTTGTATTGGACGACCCCAATGGAGGTTTAGCAGTCACTTTATCCTTGATTCCATTTACCTCACCTATTATTATGATGGCTAGGATTCCATTTGGAGTTCCAGACTGGCAATTGGCATTATCAATGGTTCTGTTAGTAGTAGGATTTATAGGCACTATCTATGTCGCGGGAAGAATTTACAGAATAGGTATTTTAATGTATGGCGTTAAAGTGAACTGGAAGGTGATGAAGAAATGGTTCACCATGAAGGTCTGATGCTATAATTTAAGGCAAGGCATATTGATCAGGATTCGAAAGAATCCTGATTTTTTTATGTTTCTGATCAAAATTTAAAGCAATTCTTATGTTTCTTATTTAAGAAGCTTCGTTTCAACCAGTTATAGGTTTTATTTATTCCCAGCAATGTAACCGTTTATAGAACTATTTGACGATTCATAAATTATCATCCTTAGACCAAACTAATTGCCCAATATTTGCGGCTTGTTAACTACTATCAATGACACTAAAGCATAAATTAAGAGATCTAAAGCTGAACTCATTTTTTTGTTCGTTGCTCGTTTTGGCTTGTTTTATTTTTCAAAGTCAAGC
>CBFIDS010000085.1:0-29941 GCA_965661435.1 Roseivirga sp. | reverse complement strand
AAGATCATGCCTGTTGGCTATTTCGCCATTAGTGATCGAGATGTACTCATGTTCGTACTAGGCAGACCTACGACCTTAGTTTTAGCCAACATGGAAATTGTAGACGATGATATCATTACAAGTAATATTGGTAGGACCATTCGTCAGATCCCAGGAACTCGCGAATTTACCTTTGAAAGAACAGAGGAAGATGGAAGTCAAATGATCTATAGATTAGAAAGATCGAAAAATGAGTTCAGTAAAGTAGTTCAAAAGCTAGAAGGCTCTATGGATTGGACCATTACCCAAGAAGGAACTTATATAACCAGTGTAGGTACTAAAATACTGGCTTTCAATCCAAAGCACCATACAGAATGGCAAGAAGTATCGGACCTTGGGGCCATAGCTAGCAAGGGAATTACAAGAATGACAGTGAATCAGGAGAATGATAAACTTGCTTTGGTAATTAACAACTAGTCAAATTCTGTTTTTTTCTATCAAAAGTATTTCACAAATTCATGCTAATTTTTAAATGCATCCGAGTGTGTGAAGCTATTTAATGTTATTATTGTTATTATTTACCTTTGAAGACCTAACCACATCAAAAAGTAGCTATGTTCAAAACCTACACGTTCCCTAGTGTTATCGAGGGAAGCAACACCGATTTAAAGAATGTATCACCTGACATGATCAATGGATTAAAAGTTTTCCATGATAATGAAGGTTATGTTATTGGAAATTTAGCATTGACCGAAGGTGTATCTCCTCATAGAAATATCAACTCTGCTCCAGATGAGCTTGATTATAACCTATTATTGAAATCTGGTTTATTGATCGCTAACCAAAAATTAGGCAATCCATTGACCGTCACTACGGGGTTTCCATTTTCAACTTTTCAGTTATACAAAGAACAAGCTACTGAACATATTCAAGCCAATCATGTCATCGAATATGATGCAGCAACTTATGGAGGTGGAGCAAAAAAGAATGTTCAAGTAGAGATCGATAATGTTCAGGTCATTCCCGAAGTTATTGGGTGTACCATTGCACTTAGAAAAGGGGTTCAGAATGTTGATGGCAATTTCTTTATGATGTCTCTAGGTTATGGTACACTGGAAGGTCTTTTAAGTACCGAAGGTGGAATCGTTCAAAGAACGTCTCTTTCAACTTATGGTTTAAGATACGCTGTCAATCTACTTGAAAAAGAGCTTGCTAAGGAATACTACTTAGAGTTAAAAACTGAGCATCAGATCGATGTAGCCTTCCAAAAAGGTGTGATATTTTTAAATAGAAAAAGAATTGATATCAAATCGATGAGAGACAAAGTGATTCGTCAGTACTACGAGGATGTGGTGTCGCCTGCTATGCGAAAAGCATTCAACGACAATGACTTCACTGTTTCTCACAGAATGTTCCTTGGCGGAGGTGGCGCACAGTACACTCAATTGGTTGATTGCTTTAAAGAAGAGTTTAGAGACATCTTAGATCTTGAAATCGCTCAAGAACCTCAAACACTAGCCAGTAAAGGATACTGTATCAACTCTGCGCAATTGAATGGTGGGGTAAAAGGTAATGCAGTTGGCTTAGATATTGGTAATGCGACTACTATCGTAACCGTTTACGATGAAAATAACGTAAGTTCTGAATCTTCTATTCCCGCTGACTATTAATGAGTAGAAAGGTCGAAACTAATAATCCTTCAACTTATATCACTCAGATCAAAAAGGGATCTGTGATCACCGGAAATATGCGATCTGAGCAGAGCATCAGAGTCGATGGTTTTGTAACAGGTGACCTTATTTCTAGAGAAAAGATCATCATCGGTACCCATAGCCAAATTGGGGGTAATTTGAGTGGATCGGATATTACTGTCGAAGGCTATGTGAATGGGGACGTTCTTTCTAATGGACATTTACACATCACCAAAGCCGCCAAGATATTCGGTAAGATCTATGCTAAGACTATATCTGTAGAGAATGGTGCTGAAATGAATGGAAAGGTGAATGTCGGTCTCGAAGCAGATATTCCCGAACTACAATCAAGCTCTCCTTCTAGGTCATCTCGCGATGTCAACATCAGCCAAAACAGAAGTGGAGAAACATTAAGTGGAGAGCAAAAAGACAATTACGGCTCTGTTGCTTGGTAAAGCTGCATTTCTTTTAACCTGAGTTTTTGTGAAAGAGAATTTAAGCCTCGTCCTGCAGAAGGAACGAGGCTTTTTTATTTTATCCTTTCCATACCCCTTACCTTCTTCTATATTTGCCATCCGAAAATGATTAACCATGAGCAATAGCCTAGTTGAGGAACTACAATGGAGAGGCATGATACACGATATCATGCCAGGAACCGAGGAGCAACTTTCTAAAGAAATGACCACAGGATATGTGGGCTTCGATCCTACCGCTGATTCTTTACATATCGGAAATTTAGTACCTGTTATGCTTTTGGTTCATCTACAAAGAGCAGGTCATAAGCCAGTAGCATTAGTTGGTGGTGCGACAGGTTTAGTGGGTGATCCGTCAGGAAAGTCTGCAGAAAGACCTTTGCTAGATCTTGAAGACTTAAATCACAACCTTGAATCACAGAAGAAGCAACTTCAAAAGTTCTTGAACTTTGATGATTCTAAAAACTCAGCAGAGATCGTTAATAACTACGATTGGTTTAAGGAATTAGGCTTTTTGGAATTCATCAGAGATGTAGGAAAACACATCACTGTCAATTATATGATGTCTAAAGATTCAGTAAAGAATCGTTTAGAGAGTGGAATGTCATTTACCGAATTCTCCTATCAATTGGTTCAGGGCTATGACTTCTATCATTTGTATCAAAACAATGATTGCAAGCTCCAAATGGGTGGTTCGGACCAATGGGGAAATATTGTCACGGGTACTGAATTGATCAGAAGAAAAGCTCAAGGTGAAGCTTTTGCATTGACAGCTCCTCTCATCAAAAAAGCAGATGGAACGAAATTCGGTAAATCCGAAGGTGGAAACATATGGCTAGACCCAGAAAGAACCTCACCATATAAGTTCTATCAGTACTGGTTAAACACCTCTGACGAAGACGCTTCTAATTTTATCAAGATCTTTACACTACTTGGAAAGGAAGAAATTGAATCCTTAGAAAAAGAACATGCTGTAGCCCCTCACATGAGGATTTTGCAAAAAGCTTTGGCAGAAGATGTAACAAGAAGAGTACATTCTGAAGAAGAGCTTCAAACCGCGATCAATGCTTCAAAGATCCTTTTTGGCAAATCTACTACTGAAGATCTGGCCTCTCTAGATGAGAAAACCCTCCTATCGGTTTTTGAAGGAGTTCCTCAAGTGAATGTTCAGAAAAGCGATCTAGAAGCAACTGAGAACTATGTTGACTTATTGAGCACTGTGACACAAGAAGTAATCTTTACTTCCAAAGGAGAAGCACGTAGAATGCTTAAAGGCGGTGGAGTATCTGTCAATAAGTCAAAGATCACCGACATGGAGGCGAAACCAGAATTCGATTTACTTCAAGGAAAGTATTTCTTGGTCCAAAAGGGTAAAAAGAACTATTACTTAGTAGTTGTAGAATAAGTATTAGGCAGATTTAGCCTTAGCCTGTAACTCTTTCAGTTTATCACTATTACTTGATTCTAACATGTGATGAGTATGCTCATAACCAATATTAAAAAGCTCCTCTGACTTCTTAAAATCGAAGGTTCCATAACTTCTTAATTCACTAGGCTTTATGTAAATATCGCAAAGTTTACTACTTGCTAAAACATTGGCGCTCAATGCTAAAACACTCACCCTTTCAATCATACGTTTAGGACCACTCAACTCTGGTTCTCTTACTACAGGGGCTACATTAACACCTATAATAAAGTCACAATCATTTTCTTTAAGCACCTCTGTGGGTAGGTTATTTAGAACGCCTCCATCGACAAAAAAGTCATCACCGATCTTAACCGGGTCGAAAATAAAAGGAATACAGCACGAAGCCATAACGGCCTGTCTTAAAGAGCCACTATTGAACATCTGAGCTTTACCCTCATTTAAGTTGGTAGTAGATATGAACAATGGGATATTTGCATCTTCAAAAGAGTCTTCTTTAAAGTATTTCTTATATACCGACTCCGTCTTTTGAATATTCAATAAGCCTGTAAAGCTAAATGCAGGCCAAACTAGCTTTAATAGATTGGTGCTTTCAAAGATCTCCATGATCTTCTCCGGACTGTAACCATATGAATAAAATGAAGCTGCTAACGAACCAGCACTTGCTCCACTAATCATATCCACCTTGATATTCACTTCCTCTAGAGCCTTTAAAACGCCTAAATGAGCAAATCCCCTTGCACCGCCTCCAGAGAGGGCTAATCCTACTTTCATTATTTACAATATCTCTTTAAGTGAAAAAGTTCGATCGAGTCTTACACCCTTCTCTGTGTGTTTAACAGTACAACACTCATTCTGTGAATCGTGTTCTAAAAATAAAATATATTCATTATCTGCTGCTTCTTCTAAAAACTCTTTTTTCTCCTTCAGAGTCTGCAAAGGCCTTGTATCATATCCCATTACATAGGGTAAAGGAATGTGACCTACAGAAGGAAGCAGATCTGCCATAAAAGCAATGGTCTTGTCTTTGTATTTGATCTTAGGGATCATCTGTTTGTCGGTATGACCATCAGCCGTAAAGATGTCAAATTGATTAAAAGGCGAATTTCCATTTAATGGGACAAAATGTAGGTTACCGCTCTCCTGCATTGGCATTATGTTCTCATTTAGGAAAGAGGCTTTTTCTCTGTCATTTGGCTGTGTAGCCCATTTCCAATGGTCTTTATTAGACCAATACTTAGCGTTTGGAAAATGTAATTCAAGCTTCTTTGGATCACTACCAACGTAGTCTACACCTCCACCACAATGATCGAAGTGTAAGTGAGTAAGGAACATATCGGTGATATCGTTTCTATGGAAACCTGCTTTCTCTAACGATCCATCTAAACTCCCTTCCCCATGAAGGAAATAATAGCTGAAAAACTTATCACTCTGCTTATTGCCCATGCCATTATCCACTAAGATCAGTTGATCCCCATCCTCGATCAATAAACATCTCATTGCCCAAGGGCACATGTTATTCTCATCAGGTGGATTCGTGCGTGACCATAAACTCTTCGGTACCACTCCAAACATGGCACCACCATCTAACTTAAAATTTCCAGTTTCTATAATATGTAAATTCATTCTATAGTGTCGTTTATTAAAGCAATCAAGGAATTGGACTTATTGATAAGGTCTTTATAGATCTGCTGTCTTCCACTCAAAAGGTTAAAGTAACTACCTATCATGTTGGTAGCCTTGGTCGTTTTTAATGGATCTGCTGAAACTATTCCATCCCGATCAAAAGAGAATTGAATATTCTCCAAGATATATGGGCTAATAACATTGTCTGCTAAATTTCTGATCACATCATCCGTACGTTCCACCTCCTTTAGGGTCACATTGTAATGATCAGAAAGTGCCTTTCTTAGTTGAAACTGGCCCAAAACATTGATCTCTCCAGAATTCACAAGAGATACATAAGTGCCATGCTGAGGATAAAAGTAATTGGCTAAATAAGTACTGATTATATGATGTCTACGAAAAAGAGAATCTGCACGACCTCCATAGTTATATTCAAATATTTGTCCAACGTGTCCAATGATCACTTGTGTTGAATCTATAATTTCATTCAGGTCTTGAATGTCTTTGTTCAAGTCAGATATGAGTGAAGTTTTGAATTGTCTTTCTAATTTCTGCTCTTTTTTATCAGAGGCCCAATTGTCCAGTGCAAATGCAATACTGATCCCAACAATTACGATCATGATCTCTAAAAATATAGCGACCAGCTGCTTAGATTTTACCTTCATGCTGATTCTAAATTAGATAAAACAAAAAAGACCACAAAGCACAGCTTCGTGGTCTTCTTTTGAACACTCATTTAAATCTTATTATACCACTTCTCCCATATTGGAGAACTTGTCTATTCTTTTGTTGATTCTTTCTGAAGGCGACATTTTCATTAATAGTTTAAGTTCCTTCAAGAGTCTCTTCTTTAAAGTATCATACATCCAAGGCATGTCTCTATGTGCACCCCCTAAAGGCTCTTCGATGATACCATCTACCAAACCGAAGCCTTGCATATCTGTTGCGGTAAGCTTCAAGGCCTCAGCGGCTTGCTCTTTAAAGTCCCAGCTACGCCACAAAATAGACGAGCAAGACTCTGGCGAAATAACAGAATACCAGGTATTCTCAAGCATAAGCACTCTATCTCCTATAGCGATACCTAAAGCACCCCCTGAGGCACCTTCACCAATGATCACGCAAATGACCGGAACCTTTAGCATGAACATCTCTTTGATGTTACGTGCAATTGCTTCGCCCTGACCTCTTTCTTCAGCCTCAAAGCCTGGATAAGCACCAGGAGTATCTATTAAAGTGACAATAGGCTTATTGAACTTTTCAGCCATCTTAAAGAGTCTCAAGGCCTTACGATATCCCTCAGGGTTAGCCATACCAAAATTACGCATCTGGCGCTGCTTTGTATTTCTACCTTTCTGCTGACCGACCATCATAACAGTCTGTCCATCTATAGTCGCAAAACCACCTACCATTGCTTTATCATCCTTCACAGTGCGATCACCATGAATTTCTATAAAGTCATCTGTGATATTATAGATATAGTCTAGAGTATATGGTCTTTCAGGATGACGGCTAAGCTGAACTCTTTGCCACCTGGTCAGATTCTTGTAAGTCTCTTCCTTGAGCTTCTGAATTTTCTTTTCCAATGATTTGACATCATCTGTTACATCTACTTGGCTACTCTCTGCAAGCTGTTTCATTTCTTTCAGCTTACCTTCCAATTCCACTATCGGTTGTTCGAATTCCAAAAGCATCTATTTAGTTGATGAAAGTACAAAACTAATACTAAACTCCTATCCAACTTAATTAAATAAGATAAATACTGTCAAAGAAAATTTTACCTATTTTCAATTTTCAATTGAAACATAGACCTTTTAAGGATGGATCCACTATATGCCGAAATTAGAACAGTTAAAAACATTCTTCTATTTCTAGGAGCAATTGTTTTGACCATGCTCATCAAAACTCTGGCCTCATTGCTCATTCCTTTAGCCTTTGCATTGTTCATCGGTATTCTTTTAACTCCTATTATTAATTATCTGGATTCAAAAAATTGGCCCTATTCTTTAAGTATTTCAGTGATCACACTTCTTACACTTGGATTTATGTTCTTAATAGGCCTTTTAGTTTATGACACTGGAATCCAGATCATGGAAGAAAAGGACAAGCTTTTTAGCCAAATGGAAGTAAAATTCGATGAACTCTTGGTGAATTTTGAATTTATCCCCGGAGTTGAAAGATTGGAAGGTCAAGGATTGGTGAAAGCCATAAACGAAATTACCTCCAGAGACTTCCTCTTAAATACCTCCGGAGTTGTAGCAAGTAGTGTGGGGACGTTCACATTTAACTTCATTCTTTCTGCTATTTATCTTGTAGCTGTTTTGGGCAGTATTGTTCGTTATGAGAAATACATCTCCTATTTAGAGGGTGATGATACTCAAGGAAAAGAAAGACTGATCACTTCTTTTGTTGAGGTAAAGAATTCAATAGTAAGCTACATGAAGGTAAAATTCGTCACTAGCTTTTTTACCGGGCTTTCGTTTGGCATCATTTGCTGGGCATTCGGGATCGACTTTGCTTTATTCTGGGGCTTTTTAGCATTCCTTTTAAATTTTATACCCACTGTGGGTTCAATCACTGCCACCCTCCCTCCTATACTTTTAGGATTGATTCAGATCGATTCTGGAGGAACATTGTCATTCTTTATCATCTTATTGATAGCTACTCAATTCGTTTGGGGGAATGTCGTTGAACCTTATGTTATGGGTTCTTCAGTAGCGCTAAACACAGTAACAGTTATTCTTGGACTTGTTATCTGGGGATATATTTGGGGTGTTGCAGGAATGCTTTTATCTGTACCATTGATCGTATTAGCTCGTGTCATATTGGCTCAAAACCCAGATGCAGACCTTATTGTGAAATTGATGGGGAGAAGCCACCTCCGGAAAGAAAAATAGTATAATTCACTGATAATTTGTCTCTTTCTTTATACCTTAGAATGTGGACATACTTATACCGGATTCGGATCTGTTTATTTTCCAACTATTCACAATTCTAATTTTAGCATCAGCGATCATACTCCCCTTAATTGCATGAATAGATATAGTTAGAAATAGATTTGATAAGAACACCCAACAGCTGATTTGGGTGCTGATTGTGCTGTTGATGCCACTATTAGGGTCACTACTCTACTTTGCTATTGGCAAGAATCAGAAGGTCCAGAGAAGAGTTTTTAACCCCTTTGATAAAGCAACACTTTAATTCATTTATATGGCTTCTCTGATCATTATCTTCATTTTTCTGCTGTGTGCATGTGCTTATGTTGTAGCATTAATAGATATATTGGTGAGTACGTTCGAAAGTACAAACACAAAACTTTTATGGATCATCATTGTCTTATTCGCTCCAGTGATAGGCAGTTTTATCTATTTTGCCATTGGAATGGGGCAAAAAGTAAGTACTAAAAGATACACTCCTTATAAAGTAGTTATACATTAATTATAAACTCAATAAACATGGATTTTTACCTGATTGGATTACCAGGAGGATTTGAAGTAATCATCCTCCTTTATGTTGGCATTCTAGCTCTTCCGATTGCTGCCCTCATTAGCATTTTAAGAAATGCGTTTCCCGATAATACCCAAAAGCTTATTTGGGTCATTGTAGTCATATTTATCCCTATTTTAGGATCAATCATTTACTTCATAATAGGGAGAAGACAACAGTTGCGTTTTCAAAATAAAACCCAATAAAGAATGCACTCTTTAACGATTGGAATGCCATTTATTGGTGAATTATTTATCATTTTATGGTTTTATTCTCCCGTTATTATACCACTTATAGCGGCTTTGATCAGTATCCTAAGACATGACTTTAAGGATCCCACCACTAAACTAATGTGGGTTATCGTTTCTATATTCGTACCTGTAATTGGTCCGATTCTTTACTTCATTATTGGAAGAAAAGAACAATTGAGATTTCAAGGTCAATAAGTAAATTGAATCTTAAAAACGATTAGATTTGGTTATGTTCTTTATGCTACTCGTTTTCTATGCGCTACCTGTCCTGATCGTTATAGGAGCTTTAATTGATATCCTGAAAAGTGACTTCGACCCACACCAGAGTAAGATCATCTGGGTGATAGTGGTTATTCTAGTGCCTGTGATTGGCTCTATCCTCTATTGGGTGATAGGAAGAAAACAGCGTATAGAACGCTTCTGATCAAACTTCCCAATCTTTTTCATGCTTACTAACCTTTGTATTAGGCAATACAAAGGGTGCTACTATGGCTGCTATAAATAGGGCGATCACTATCAGTATAAACATCTTATTTCTTTTGCTGCGAAGATGCGAAGAAAAGTAAAATCAGTAAAGTAAAATCGTAATTTAGTCTCATTCATTTTTTAGTCAATTAGAGTCATAATTGTTGAAGCCCTTTCAACTGAACTTTAGGATCGCACCAATGAAAAAGAAACTCACAAGTCTAATAGGAAAAACTGCACTCGGTTTATTAATCTTCTTATTCATTTCATCTTGTGGAGAGCACGAACAAAAGCCTCCTAATATTATTGTATTTTTAGTGGATGATATGGGGCTGATGGATACTTCTGTTCCTTTTGTTACGGATACTGAAGGCACACCAAGATCACATCCGCTTAATGAATACTATAATACCCCTAACATGGAGGCCTTAGCCGCTCAGGGTGTTCGATTCACGAATTTCTATGCGCATTCTGTTTGCTCCCCTACCCGATCTTCTATCTTAAGCGGACAGAATTCTGCCCGACATAGAACAACAAATTGGATAAATGCAGAAAGTAATAATAGAACGAAATTTGGGCCGTCAGAATGGAATTGGAAAGGTTTAGATTCCACTTCAACCTTATTACCTAAGCAACTTCAAAACGGTGGGTACAAAACTATTCACATAGGAAAAGCTCATTTTGGCCCTATTGGATCCGAAGGTGAAAATCCAACAAACCTAGGCTTCGATGTTAATATTGCTGGCAATTCTTTCGGTCATCCGGGGAGTTATTATGGAACCGAAGGGTTCGGACATATTGCAGGACAAAAAGCTAGAGCTGTTCCAGATCTTGAGAAATACCACGGACAAGAGATTCACTTAACAGAAGCTTTGACATTAGAAGCCAAGTCTGAGCTCTCAAAGGCAATAGAAGAAGACAAACCCTTCTTTCTTTACCTTTCGCATTACGCACTTCATGCTCCTTTTCAATCAGACCCACGCTTTGCAGCTAATTATATCAACTCAGGTAAAGATCAAAGAGCCCAAGCTTATGCTACACTGATTGAAGGAATTGATAAGTCATTAGGCGATATTATTGCTCATGTTAAACAAGCTGGTATCGCGGAAAACACATTCATTATTTTTTTAGGAGATAATGGTTCAGACGCACCTTTACCTATCAATAACGGTTACGGTAGTTCCGAACCAATAAGAGGTAAAAAAGGAAATCATTGGGAAGGTGGAATGAGAGTTCCTTTTATTGCTTCCTGGGTTAGTCCTAATGAAGATAAAATCAATCAAAGTGAGTGGAATATCGATGCGAATTCAGTTCAAAATCAAATAGGAACTATTCTAGATCTGTTCCCCACTATTAGTCGTTTGGGTAAAGCAGAAATACCTACTGATGTAACATTAGATGGATTTGACCTTCAGACTCAACTAGCTAATCAACGACATCAGGAAAGAACAGAATCATTTTTAAACCATTTTCCGCATGGCCAACATCGAACTAATTACTTTACTAGTTATGTTGACCAAGGTTGGAAGGTCATCTACCATTACCCTGTAGAAAAAGAACCATATTATGAGTTATACAACTTGGATGAGGACCCTTTTGAAAGTGACAACTTAGCCTCCTCGAGACCAGACCAATTACAAAAAATGATGGTAGCCATGTCTGAAAAACTAAATGACTACCAAGCACTTTATCCTGAAAAAGATGGGCAAGAATTTAAACCCATACTACCTAATTAGTTGGACGTTAGCATTCATCACAACCGCAACCTAAAAAGCCCGATCTCTCGGGCTTTAATTTTTACAAGGTAACAAGTTGGGTATTCACAATCTTAGGATACTCTTCGCCTTAAAGCCCCCCTCCTAATAAGGGGGACATCCTATTCCATCTCAATACTTACCGAGCCTTGGGCTGGGGCATTGATCGGGGTATCGTAAACATAGAGGCTGAGGTCTTGATCTGACTCATTGTCTATAGTGATCTGCCCTGCTTTGGCACTGATACCTAAATTTCTATCCCTAAACTTGATGTGGAAGTTATATCCGTTCCATTGCTCTGGTAAATAAGGAGAGAAATACAATTCTCCATTTCTTACACGCATACCAGCAAAACCTTTTGCAAAGGCCATCCAGGTTCCTGCCATAGAAGTTGTATGACAACCATCTTCTGTATCGTTGTTATAATCGTCCAAGTCCAAACGGGCGGTACGAACATACATCTCGTAAGCCTTTTCCTTTCTGCCGAGCTTGGCTGCCAAAATAGCGTGCACACAAGGAGAAAGCGATGATTCATGTACTGTCATTGGCTCGTAGAAGTCGAAGTTACGCACAATGGTCTCCTGATCGAATTCATCTTCGAAAAGGTAGATTCCTTGAAGCGTATCAGCCTGCTTAATAAAGCAAGAACGTAAGATCCTGTCCCATGACCAGTTCTGGTTGATCGGTCTTTGGCCATCTGGAATATCATCGACTGACATGAGGTCTTTGTCCAAGAAGCTATCCTGCTGAAGGAAAACCCCTTTTTCTTCGTCATAACCCAAGTACATATTGTCGAGGATATGCTGCCACTTCTCCGTTTCTTCGTCTTTGAAGTTCAGCTTATCTTTTAAGGCTTTTAGTTTATCGGTACCGGCATTATTCTCCAATCCTGTCAAAGTGTATTGTAGTGTCCACAAAGCCATTTTAGAAGTGTACCAGTTATTGTTGACGTTATTCTCGTACTCATTCGGTCCGGTAACGCCATGCATCACATACTGGCCTTTGTTTTCAGACCAATGTACACGTTGTGACCAGAATCGGGAAATGGCAATCAACACTTCCAAGCCATAATCGATCAGGTAATCTTCGTCACCATGGTAGTTGATATAGTCGAAGATAGCATAAGCAATAGCTCCATTTCTGTGGATCTCTTCAAAGGTGATCTCCCACTCATTGTGGCACTCTTCACCATTCATTGTCACCATCGGATATAGAGCTGCACCATCGGTAAAGCCTAATTTCTGAGCATTTTCAATAGCTTTTTGTAAATGTTTGTATCGATATAGGACAAGGTTCCTAGCTACTTCCTGATCAGATGTAGCCAGATAGAATGCCAAACAGTAGGCTTCTGTATCCCAATAGGTACTTCCGCCATACTTTTCACCGGTAAAGCCTTTAGGACCAATATTCAGTCTTTCATCTTCTCCAGTATAAGTCTGGTTCAATTGGAAGATGTTGAAACGGATTCCCTGCTGAGAAGAAACATCTCCTTCAATGACGATATCACTCTTTTCCCACTTCGAGATCCAAGCATTTTTATGCTCTTCCACCAAAGCATCGAACCCTACTTCAAAGGCTTCTTCTAATTCTTTCTGACAAACTGAAACCAGTTGATCTTTGGGGAAATACATGGATGAGATATTGGCCGCATACTTCTGTATGGTCAGCATCTCTCCTTCTTTCACATTTCCTTTAACAGCTACCTGAACATATTTTTCCTTGTCCGATGGAGTGGTTTCTGAAGCTTCCCAACCTCCGAAAATATTGAATTTCATTCCCGTAGCTACCCAGAAATCTGTCTTCTTGGTACTGGCTACTACATAGCTAAAATCAGCCGAAGAAGCCTTTGATTGCTCATTCCAGAACTTCTCATCGTAGTTAGAATCAGCATTCATGACATCGAAATCCACATAAGGTGTGATCTCGGCTTCGCCCGAAAAGTTCAATGGAGTAACTTGATAAGAAAGCGTACCGATCTTGGTGCGGACCATACTGCAGATCCTTGTCGATTCTACCTTTACTTGCTTGCCAGAAGGGAGAGTCGCCTTGAACGAACGCTTCAACCAGCCTTCTTTCATGTTCAGTTCTCTGCGGAAATCTTCTACTTTGCATTTGGCTAGATCAAGCGCCTCTCCTTCAAAAGAGATATTGATCCCTATCCAGTTCGAGGCATTTAGAACTTTTGCGAAATACTCAGGATATCCATTTTTCCACCAGCCTACACGGGTTTTATCTGGGTAATAAACCCCAGCTACGTAGTTACCTAGGAGCGTTTCTCCGGAATATTGCTCCTCGAAATTGGCTCTTTGGCCGAACATACCATTTCCGATACTGAATATACTTTCTGAAATCTGATTCAATTTTGGGTCGAATCCTTCTTCAATGATCGACCATGGATCGTGCTTAATGTAATTCTTCATAAAGCTGATTATAAATGCTTAAATAAATTCAAATCTTGACTAACCATATTAGGTATTACGATGTCGGCTTCGCTCAACACCTCTTGCTCACCGACTCCAACACACTTAAAATTTCCTCTTTTAGCCGCTTGAACTCCCGAAATAGCGTCTTCAAAGACCACACATTCTTGAGGATTGAGCCCCATTCTATCGGCTCCCAAAAGAAATACTTCAGGATGAGGCTTAGAATGAGTGATCTGGTTTCCATCTACCGACTCTTCAAAATAATGCTCTAGCTGAATGGCCTTGAGAATGGTAGGTGCATTCTTGCTCGATGAGCCCAAAGCGATCCTGATTCCGTTCTCTTTCAATAGATCAAGGAAATTAATCACACCAGGTAAAATATCGCCTGGGCTCATTTTAGAAATGATATCCACATAGATGCTATTCTTTTTGACAGTCAATTCCAGGATCTCCTTATCGGTTAGCGTCATCCCTCCCATTTCAAGGATTCTTTTCATGGACTCGGTACGGCTGACACCTTTAAGTTGCTCATTATCTACCTCATTAAAAGAGATACCTACTTCATCGGCCATGGCCTTCCAAGCCACGAAATGAGCGGGAACGGTGTCAACAATGACACCATCCATATCGAATATACAAGCCTTAGGTAATGTCATTTGAAGTCAGGGTAATTGGCTTTCATCATTTCTTCTGTTTCTGAAAGTGGCTTAAACACTTCGAAAGTGGTACCTTGGGTTCTTTGAGCTCCGAGTGCATTCGCATACCTAGAAGCTAGGATAAAGTCATCACCTCCATCCATAAGCCCGTAGGCTAAACCTCCGGCAAATGAGTCGCCACAACCTGTAGTATCTACAACATTCTCCATGAAAATACTTTTCACAAATTCTTCCTTGAGCTTACCATCAGGTTTGGTAAAGACCTTGCATCCTGTGGAATCGGAGGTCACGATCAGGCACTTTGGCCCTCTGTCTAAAATATAATCGGCCATCGGTTTCAAATGCTCTTGTCCGATATCATCTAGTAGATCAGTCAATTCTTCTTCTTTGTACTCATGCTTGAACCATGTACACCACGATTCTTCTAAATTCATTTTGAGTACATCGATATAGGGTAGCCACATGTCGCGCTCAACCCAAAATTTCTTATGCCTATCTCCACTAATAGTCATGGTATGTGTCGGTCCGTGACCATCGAATATGATGGTTCCTTTACTATGCTCTTTTAGATACTTGAGAGTATCCAAAGCGATCTCATGATCGGTTATAGGAACGAAGACAAAAGCATCGCATCCTAGGAATGGAGCTAAATCGGCTGGCATAATGGGATTCATGAAGGCCGTCTGCTTCTCCTCTCTAAAGTTCTGATCCAGGAACTTCAACTTGATCACATCACCGCTATCGGCTTCATCTGATACACCTGTCATATCTATGGCAGGATATGGAGCAAATAAATCTTGAACAGCAGGTGTATCCTGTTTTCGAATATGAGAAATAGGATAAACCGTGCCCTGATCTTTTAAAAGCTGAGCCAAACCGATGGTCGGATGGGTAATACAACCGTACTTTTCAATGACATCACCTCTATGCGTGGTGATATGATCTCTTGGGATTGGCCCTACTACTGCTACTTGAAATTCTTTACTCATGCTTAACTAAAGTAAATCCACAATGCTAAAATTATAAGAATCAGAATGGCCGTGAGTAACGTATCCAATCTTTTCTTTCCACCCGTTAAATCTTTCACTTTTCTATCATAAGTGATACCATCTGTTTTCTCTGCGGGTGGAGGAGCAGTCATTAAACTCACCATAATAAGTACAGCACTACAGATCACGAATAAGAAAATAGCAATATGTAAGAAGTTGATGGATGCAAAGTCATACAAGATGCCAGAAAGACTATCCTTATTCATCTCTAAAATAAATCTGGCAGAACCCAGTACTAAACCTGTTAATAGTGAGGCCATTGCTCCTTGATGGTTCAATCTCTTGATAAAGATACCGAGTAAGAATACGGCAGCAATTGGAGGTGCGATATAGCCCTGAACAGATTGCAGATAGACAAAAAGTTGATCAGAGACATTCTCCATAAACGGAATCCATGCTAAACCAATACCCACCATGATTACAGTCGCAAACTGTCCAATTCTCACTAAATTCTTCTCACTGGTTTCAGGCTTCCATCTTTTGTATACATCAATAGTAAATAAGGTTGAACATGAGTTGAATACTGAGGAGAGGGATGACATCAGAGCCGCCAATAATCCTGCGATCACCAATCCTCTTAAACCAATTGGCACCATGTTCTTCACCATTACGATCAATGCTTGGTCATTATCCTCTAAAGCAAAAACACCTTTTTGAGACAATGCATAAGCAATTATTCCTGGAAGAACGAAAAGGAAGACTGGAAGCATTTTCAAGAAACCTCCGAAGATTGTTCCCTTTCGGGCATTCTCTATATTTCTTGCTGAAAGTACTCGTTGAACAATATATTGGTCCGTACACCAGTACCAAAGGCCTAAAATGGGAGCTCCGAATAAGATTCCTGTCCAAGGAAAATCAGGATGATCCATGGGCTGCCACATATCAAAGTAGCTCTCGCCAACTGTGGCCTGTAATTCACCCCATCCTCCTAATTTAGAAAGCCCGAATGCGGTGACAGCTATTGATCCACCGATCAGCACGAACATTTGGATCATATCAGTGTAGAGCACTGCTTTTAACCCACCGAAGATGGTATAGACACCTGTTGCGACAACAACTATGATCGCTCCTGTCCAGAAGTTAACTCCAATGGCCTCGAAAACGATTCCACCTGCTGCAATAGTTACCGAGATCTTTGTGAGCACATAGGCCACAATTGACATCCATGACAAGTAATTCCTAGCACCTGAGGAGTATCTTTTCTCTAGAAACTCAGGCATGGTAAATACACCTGACCTGACATAGAATGGTACAAAGACCCATCCTAGAAGTAAAAGCATAAAACCAGCAAGTATCTCGAATTGGCCTACCGCCACACCTGAAGAGGCCCCACTACCAGCGAGACCGACTAGGTGTTCGGAACCAATATTAGAGGCGAAAAGTGAGGCTCCGATTACAAACCACCCGACATTCTTTCCACCTAAAAAATAATCTGAAGAAGAGGCATTAACCTTTTCTTTAAAGGTGGCCCATCCGGCTATCCCAAAAACCACCAAAAAATAAGCTGCAATGACAATATAGTCGATGCTATCTAATGCTACCATAGGAATGAGTTAAGGTTGAAGTATCAGTAAACTGAGCTACTGGTATACACGAACATAATCAATTTCCATACGGTTTGGAAAGATATCGTTTGCAATACCAAACTTTCCTCCCCAGCCGCCACCTACGGCCACATTCATGATCAAATAAAAGGGTTGATCGAAGGGCCATTCATCGGTATTTCCAGAGCCTGTATTTTCAAATGTATGGTATAGTTTTTCGTCCAAGTAGAAGTCGATCTTATCTTCAGTCCAGCCTACTGCATAGACATGAAATTCATCAACGATCGTGTTCACACTAATTGAATCTCCTTTTTGTGTTCCAACCATGTGATTAAAGGCTTGGGTATGGACGGTGCCATAGACCATTTCGGGATTATAGCCTACATGTTCCATGATATCGATCTCGCCACTTCTAGGCCAACCTCCATAATTATTCTCAGTGGGAAGCATCCAGATAGCTGGCCAATTCCCTTTTCCCTCGGGAATTTTGGCCTTTACCTCTATCCTACCATATTTCCAATCGGCATGACCTTTAGTGACAAGCTTTGCTGAGCTAAAAGGATTATTTCCAACAGTATCTTGAGTAGCCGAAATAATCAGAACACCTTCTGAAAGCGACACATTTGCAGGAAGGTCTGTATAATATTGTTCTTCGTTATTCCCAAACCCGCATAGTTCAGGACATCCATTCCCCACGTAAGCGGACCATTTTGATACATCCAAGGAACTTCCATCGAACTCATCTGACCATACCAATTCAGGCCCATGATTGCACGATGATATGATTACAAAGCTTAATAGAGCTATTAATAAATTAGCCTTCATCAAATAAACTAAATGTGGTTTCTAATAATTGTTCTGAATCCATACCGATCATAGCTTTGAAATCGCCTGCTTCAAAGCCATAGCTCAGATCTCGTCTATAGAATTTCAGCATCTCTACATCAATTTTAAACAAAATAGACCTAGACTCACCTGCATTTAGCTTGACTCTCTGGAAAGCTTTTAATTCTTTGACAGGACGTGTAACACTGGCTACCAAATCCCTTAAGTATAGCTGAACCACAGTTGTACCTTCTCGCTCACCCGTATTTTTAACCGTTGTTTTTAGTGTGATACTTTCTCCAGGTTTAAGGGCTTCCTTACTTAATTCAGGTTTACTCATATCGAAAGTTGTGTATGACAAACCATAACCGAATGGATAAAGTGGACTGTTCTGAACATCTCTATATTTCGATTGGTAGATCCTTTCAGAACGAGGCTCTGAATAATCACCTTCATAAGGCCTTCCAGTATTAGTCAACTGATAATGCATAGGCACTTGCCCAACAGACCGTGGAAAAGTTACTGGTAGTTTTCCAGATGGATTCACTTCACCAAAAATCAGATTAGCAACTGCATTGCCCGCCTCTGTTCCTAATGACCAAGTGATCAAAATAGCATCGCACAATTCTTCAACTTCGGTCAATGCCAAAGGCCTTCCTGCCGAGATTAATGCAACGATGGGTTTCCCTACCTTCTTCAAAGTCTTTATTAAATCCAATTGGTTTTCAGGAAGTCCTATTTCGGATCGGCTAGCTGCTTCTCCATTCATTACGGCTGACTCACCAAGGGCCAAAACCACTATATCAGACTTTTCAGCCAAATTAATTGCCTCTGCAAAATGCTTTTCAGTAGACTCATAAAGCTCACATCCTTGAGCATATTCTACCTCAGGTTGTTTTGATTGAAAACCTTGAAGGAAAGTGACAGGATCATTTGGTTCAGCAAAGAAAGACCAAGTACCATTCATGTCCATTGAATTGTTGGCCAATGGACCTACCAAAGCGATTTTCTGTTTTCCTGCTTGCAGTGGCAAAGTTTGGTTCTCATTCTTCAATAGAACGATGGACTCTTCAGCAGCTTGGCGAGCCAAGTTGATGTACTCTTCAGACTTTAAAGTAGATTTTTCCCTATCGAGATTTCCGTATCGATATGGGTCATCGAACAAGCCTAAGATCTCTTTTAGATGAAGTACTTGACCCACTGCATGATCTAGCGTTTCAGGACTTAATTTTCCAGAATTCACCAATTGCGGAATACAGGTCAAATAAGCTTCTGCCATCATATCCAAATCAGTTCCTGCTTTAAGACATTGCACGGTGGCATCTTCCATGTCCTTTGAAGTTCCATGGGCAATGGTTTCCGAGATAGAAGCCCAATCTGAGACTATCAGACCTTCAAACCCCCATTCATCTCTCAGGATTTTCTTTAAGATGAACTCATTAGCTGTACAGGGCACCCCATTCAAATCATTGAATGAAGACATGACTGTTACTGCTCCAGCTTCTAAAGCTTTTTTATATGCAGGCAAATAGGTTTGTCTAAGCTTTAACTCAGACAAATGTACTGTGTTATAATCACGGCCAGCTTCTGCACCTCCATAAGCAGCTATATGTTTCACACATGCCGCTAAAGAATCTTCATCCATTAGGTGCTCACCTTGAAAACCCTTGACCCGGGCTGCCGATATCTCACCAGCTAAAAACGGATCTTCACCTGCACCTTCTGCTACTCTACCCCATCTTGCGTCTAGACCAATGTCACACATTGGAGCAAAATTAAAGTTGATGCCAACCGCTGTAGATTCATCTGCCGCTGCACGAGCGGTCTTTTTGATCAAATCTAAATTCCATGAGGCTGACTCTCCGAGAGGGATAGGGAATACAGTTTTAAGTCCATGGATCACATCGGCACCTATCAAAAGAGGAATCCCTAAACGAGATTCCTCAACAGCTAACCGTTGTAACCGATGAATGTATTCCGTACCGTAAATATTAAATAGCCCAGTGATCTCACCACTTTTAATCTGATCATCGAATTTATTCGATGCTGTGGTTTTCATAGTTGGACCCGTCATAAACAAGTCACCCACCAAGAAATTGAGTTGACCTGCCTTTTCTTCTAAGGTCAATTGAGATATGAGTGATCTGACTCTCTCTGAAAATTGCATATTATCTTTTGCCGTAAACTCTTACATAATCTACTACCAGTTGAGCATTTGTTATAGAAGGATCAATAGCACCACCCATTCCGCCACCCATTGCAAGGTTTAGGATAATATTTTGTGGTTTATCGAATGGCCACTCAAGTTCATTTGCAGTTTTATCATAGGTATAATAAAACTCTCCGTCCATATAAGCATTGATACCTTCAGGTGTCCATTCAATTCCATAAGTATGAAATTCATCGTCCATATTTTCTACTTCTCTGGTTGCCGTAATATGCGTGCCCTCTTTGAAGTAATATGTTCTTGTGTGGCAAGATGCATGATTCAACCCATTCCCAGTTTCATCATCAATTTCCTTTCCCGTAGTTTCCAAAACATCTATTTCGCCACAATAAGGCCAAGAGAGTTCATCAACATAATCGTCACCTAAGAACCAGCCAGCAGCCCAAGTACCATCTGCTGCAGGCACTTTTGCTCTGAATTCAATCTTACCGTATAAAAAGCTTGTTCTACCTCGGGTCGTCAATCGAGCAGAAGTCCATTCTTCACCCATATCATTCTTTCTGGCTTCAATGATCAGATTCCCATCCTCAAGCCTAGCGTTTTCAATTCTTGACTTAGTATAATACTGTGGCTCGTTATTTCCCCAGCCCCAATTACCGACATCATAGATCCATTTAGTGCTATCCGGAAGACCAGAACCTTCAAATTCATCTGCCCAAACCAATTGCCAATCGCTGCCTTCGTAAGACTGCTCCAAAGAGATCGGAGTCGTTTGATGATCGATCATTTTAGTGAATAAAACCTTATCAACCTCTAATCCACTGCCAGAAGCATGAATCTTCATGGGATGCATTCCTGCATTTAAAGGGCTTCCTTCTTTTCCAATTACTGCTTCTTCTTTCGAATCGAAGTTGATGGAGCCTGTTATATTGTATGTTCTTCCATCATCATTAGAATGATAATCTTCGACCCAGACAGTCCCATTGCCTTCTGCCACCACTTCAATCCTATATCTACCTGGTTCAGTTACATCAAGATCAAAAGAGGTCCATCCAGCTTCTCCATTCAATATGAATCCATCTTCTTCAGAAATCCAATTGCCATCAGTAACTTGCGACGACTCTAACTCAATGATTACATCCGCCTCATACACTGCTTCTTTTTCACAGCTAAAAAAGAACATGGCAATCGATAGTAGTGCTAATAATTTTCTCATCATTTCTTAACAAGTATTGATTCTAACTCTTCCAATGTCCTTCCTTTGGTTTCCGGAAGCTTCATAATGATAAAGGCTAACCCAACAAAAGCTAAAATGCCATAGATCAGGAAAGTAGCCGAACTACCAATAGTCGAAAGTTCCCAAGGGAAGACCCATTGAACACCAGCACTCACAGCAGAATTGGCAAATCCAACTACCGAAATGGCTACACCACGGATCTTTAAGGGGAATAACTCGGAGAATAAAACCCACATCACAGGTCCCAATGAAATGGCAAACGAAGCCACAAATCCGATGATACCAATTAAGATCAAAGTTGGGTTCATAGTGATCGCGGCTGTTATCAATTCCGACTCATAGGTTTTGGCTTCGATGTCACCTAAAACCTCTCGTAGTTTATCTTTATAGATCACATCATTGGCAAAGCTTTGTCCATCTAAGAGATAAAGTGCTTCCTTATCTACTCCTTCTGAGAGCATTTCAATATTCTGTTTTTCTAGCTTATAAGTAGCAGAATTGAATCCATAGGCTAATAGGAACATGAATATTGCAATACCAGACACACCTATGATCAGCAGCGGTTTTCTACCTAATTTGTCGATCAAAGCCATAGCAAGTATCGTAAAGATCAAATTGGTCAAACCAACTAATATGGCCTGAATGAAAGATGCATCAGTACCAATTCCAGATTGCTCAAAGATCATTGGAGCATAGAAGAATACAGAATTAATTCCCGTGATCTGTTGTAAAACCCCTATAACTAATCCTATGGTTAATACTAATCTGAATGCTGGCTTCAGTAATTCTGTAACCGGAGTCTTTTTATTGTCTTTAGTTTTAAGAGAATTCCTGACTGAAACAATGTCTTCTTCAGCCTGTTCTTCCGATACAAATTTCTGCATTACCTTTCTTGCCTCGTCTTCTCTCTTTTTCATCACCAACCAACGCGGACTACGTGGAACAGCATAAAGTCCGAAGAAGTAAGCGATTGCAGGAACTGCTTCAACCCCAAGCATCCACCTCCAATTATATTCTGCGACCCCTAAAGATTCAACCCATGAGGAATCAGAATCAGCGAATGAAAGAATAAGGTAGTTGCTAAAAAACGCCAATGATATCCCAATGACAATGTTCAATTGATTGAAAGAAACCAGTTTACCACGAGATGCCGGTGGGGCAACTTCTGCAATAAACATGGGTGCCAAAATGAGCGATGCACCTACTCCGATTCCCCCAAGCATTCTGAAGATTAAGAAAAGTGTGAAGTTTGGGGCTAATGCACTCCCAACTGCAGAGATCGTAAATACAACCGCACAATATTTTAATAATAGCCTTCTTCCGTATTTATCACTGAGAGGTCCAGCTGCCATCATGGCCAAGGCTGCTATAATAGTTAATGAGCTTACAGAAAATCCTAATTGGAGATCCGTAAGCTCAAAATCAATCTGAACAAATTTATTCACTCCACTAATTACTGAAGCGTCAAAACCCATCAATAAACCACCTAAGGCCACAATTGCTGCGACCTTATAAGTGAATTTCTTTTTAATGTCCATAGTTGTTGGTTGAGGTTGATTCAGTTTAAGCTATTAACCAAACTGGAAATAGCGAACATAATCCACAATCATGTATTGAGGGAATGATGTCGTGTTGTCGGGCGATCCCGGAAGGGTACCTCCGACAGCAATATTAAAGATCAAAAAGTGTTCGTTTCTTAACTCTGACAACTCCTCGGGTGTAATATCGATCACATGGTATTGCTGACCATCCACATACCATCGAATTGTATTTTGATTCCAAAGAATTGAGAAAACATGGAATTCATCATTAAAAGTGCCAGAATTTTTAGTTGTTGTTCCACCAAACTTCGCAGGTGTTCCAGCGTCATCCCAATGGGCAGTACCAAATACCGAATTCTCTCTACCGCTGCCACCTACCATTTCCATTATATCGATCTCCCCGCAGAATGGCCATCCAACGGTATCAAAATTTGAACCTAACATCCAAAGCGCAGGCCAAAGTCCTTGCCCTTCAGGTAATACAGCACGAATATCTATTCTGCCGTATTGGAAATCCTGTTTCCCAGAAGTAATTATCCTGGAAGAAGTGAAATCACTTCCTCCTACTGACTCTCTTTTTGCTTCAATTATCAGGTTTCCTTCTACGAAAGATGTGTTGTCTTCGGTATAGTATTGTAATTCAAAATTCCCCCAACCATTATTACCAGTACCAGTCTCATAAGACCAATTGGAGGTATTCAATGAACTTCCTGAAAAATCATCTTCCCATACAAGCGTCATGTTTGGATATGAGGCTGGGGAAGTAAAGCCTGAATCTGGAATCACAAGTCCTGTTTCAACTGGAGTCTCATCAGAACCTCCGTTATCAGAACCACAAGCAAACAATCCTAAGGATAGTGCAAGTATCAGTGTCCTTTTCATAGCGATGAGTTTAAAAAAAAACACCCGCAGATACACACTATGAAAGTGTGTACTACGGGTGCCGGATTGATTTCCGATTATTGCTTTGTTAATCTAAACGTCCAGTGTACTTCGTCACCGTTACTATTAACACCTGTATTAATTCTGATTTGTGCAGAAGTCTCATTAATTGAGAATACAGTATATGTTCTAGAAGATGGTTGAGTTGCTCCAGTTGAAAGCTCACCAGCATTAGTTGCTTTAGGTAAACCTATAAAAGCACCAGCTCCACTTAATACAAGTTCTGTAGTAGACTCGTCATACTCGTAAGTATAAGTTCCAGAAGTATGAGGAGCTACAGGAGCACCACAAGCTTCAGGATCTGTTCCTTGCCAAGATTCTAACCAAGTTTCAGAACCCATAGAAATGATTAAATTACCATCAGCAGTGAACTCATAAGTATCATCATAAAGACAAGCTCTTCCAGCAGCAATATCAGTACCAGCAGTCCACCAAGAACCATCACCTGAGGCAGGACCTACTGCCAAACCAGCGTCTTCAGCAAGTACCCAAGTACCAACGATTGCACTTACTTCTTCTGGAGTTTCATCAGCTCCATCATCATCACCACATGCTACAAAGAGTAGCGCAGGGATTAAAAGTAATCCCAAAATAAATTTGTTTTTCATAGCGTTTAAATTTTCTGTAAGGTGAAGCTCGTTTTACACAAAAGCTATTTTAATACCACTTCAAAAACTCATCACATGGGAATATTTTAGTACATCAATAATTCATCAATTATGGCAATATCTGTATATATTGCCCATATATAAGATATTCTGTTTTCAATAGAATCAACATGACTAATTTTAAAATACATCATTTTTGGAATCAAGTTAGGCTGATTATGATCCTCGTTTGGATAAGCTTATTCAACTCGACTCAACTTCAAAGCCAAGAAGGGCTTCCCTTTATATACAACTTTGGTTCAGACGATTATTCTGCAGGAATTCAGAATTGGGATATCACTCAAGATTCAGATGGTAGAATATACATCGCTAACAATTTTGGACTTTTGGTCTATGATGGAAAGAATTGGCAGCTGGTAAACACTGCTGATGGAACCAAGTTGAGATCTGTATTAGCAATGGATGATAAGGTCTATGCGGGATACCAAAAGAATTTTGGATATTATATGCCTGATGAGCTTGGCCGACTGACTTACACCTCTTTAGCAAACTTACTCCCCTCCCAGCATCGTGACTTTGATGAAATTTGGAAGATCTACAGTTATGACAATGCTATATTTTTCTGTGGTTTCGATTATATTTTTAAATATCAGGATGGTGAGATCAAAACGATAGTTCCTAATGGTAATCTAGAGATCAGTTTTCTCAATCAAATGGAGTTACTGGTTCAGGTAAACCAAAAAGGCTTAAGTCGATTGAATTCAGAAAATTTCGAACTATTGCCAAAGGGTGATTTTTTCACCGACAAGAGGATCTCTGGCATTGTTCCTTTTGACAAAGATACTTGGCTGATCACATGTTTTAATTCAGGAGCTTTCCTATATAGTTCATCCGAAATTAAACCGTTTACTGCTGCTAATGAAACCTCAATAGATAATCTCATCATCAATTCACTCCTTCGTTTATCCAATGGTAGTTTTGCTATCGGTACACAAAACAAGGGTCTACTCATCATCAACAAAAAGGGTGAAGTACTTACCAAACTCAATAAATTCAGAGGTCTGATCGACAATACCGTGAATTCAATGTTCGAAGATAAACAAGGCAACCTTTGGTTATCTATGAATAACGGTATCTCAAGGGTTTCCATTAACTCCCCCTTTACAATATTGGATTATCGCCTAGGAATAGACGGGGCTGGATATGCTACCTATCAAGCTGACAATGGACTCTACCTAGGCACAAATAACGGATTATTTCTATATCAAGATGGTGAAGCCGAACTAATTAAGGGTACAGAGGGACAAGTTTATTCTATTCAAAAATTGGATAAACACTTATTTATTGGTCATAATAATGGACCCATGCTTATCGAAAATAACCAAGCTCAGCTTTTATCAGATGAAAAGGGAGCTTGGCTATTTCGCAATATTCCTGGCCGACCTAATGAATATTTGATTGGGACATATTTGGGGTTAAGAAAGCTTATATATCAAAATAAGCGCTTTGAAATAAATGAAATAGCAGGATTTGATGAATCATCGAGAGTCATGCATTTTGAAGACAAGACGCTTTGGGTAACTCAAGGGTATAAAGGAGCTTATAAACTTACTTTCAATGAGAATTACACTAGAATTGAAGATTTTCAGCTTTACAATAGCAACAAGGGTTTTCCCACGGATATTCTGATCAACGTCTTTCAAATTGGAGATCAATTAGTTTTTGGTTCAGAGAGAGGAGTTTTTCAGTATAATGAACAAGAAGACCAGTTTACTAGAATCGAAAAATATGAAAATGCTTTAGGCGAGAATATTTCATTAGTGGATATAGACGCTGATGAACTCAATAATCAATATTATATAGCCACTGATAAAATTGGTAAACTAAGCTCCAGAACGGGAAACGAATTCATTCACAAGACAAGTACGTTCAACCCACTTCTCAATCGTTGGAATGACGATCTTGGAAATATTTCAGTGGTAAATGCCAATAACATTCTAATCGGAGGAAGAGAAGGATTCATTCATTATGCACCAGATAAAGACATTCCAACTACAGAGAATTTTAGTATACAATTCAACAAGATAATATTGAATCAAGAAACAGATTCTCTCATTTTTGGAGGATATGGCAACATTCGCAATAATGGCATAGCACTAGCCTACAAGAACAATAACCTAACATTTGACTTTGCTGCCACACATTATGGTTCGGAAAATGAAATGGAATATGCATATCGGCTTGAGAACTTTAGTAATGATTGGTCAGAATGGACAAGCGACACGAAACAATCATTCACTAACCTCCATGAGAGTAACTATTTATTCGAAGTTAAGGCAAGAAATATTTATGGTCAAGAAACAGAACCGATCCGTTTTGAATTTGGTATCAAGCCTCCAATATACCGTACAAAACTTGCTTATAGCCTTTATGTAGGAGGTTCATTAGCCTTGCTATTTCTCGGTTTCAAAACATTGGACAGAAAGCATAAACAAGAAAGAGAAGATATATTGATCAACAAAAACAAGGTGATCAATGAAAAAGAGAAGGAGATCAAAACCGTAGCAGAAAAAAGTGAGTCCGAGATTATTAAACTTAGAAATGAAAAGTTACAAACTGAGCTGAAATTGAAAAATCAAGCTTTGACTTCTTCAGCCATGAATTTGATTCAGAAAAACCAGCTTTTAGGACAGATCAAAAATACACTCAAGTCAATGTCTGATGAAGCCCAAGATAAAGCAGCTTTTAGCAAACTACAGCGAATTGTCAAATCGATTGATAGAGATTTATCTGCCTCTGAAGAATGGGAACAGTTTGAAAAGCATTTCGATCAGGTACACGGACAGTTCATTACCCGATTAAAAAAACAATACCCTGACCTAACTCCTCAAGAACTTAAGTTCAGCGCTTATCTTAGAATGAATTTGAATACTAAGGAAATGGCCAATTTATTAGGCATCTCAGTAAGAGGAGTCGAGATCGGAAGATATCGGGTAAGGAAGAAACTTAGCCTTGAAAGAAAAGACAACCTGAGTGACTTTATCTTGAGATTCTAATTACCTCGAAGAGTCTCTTATTACCACACGAGAATCAAACTTCAAATGCATCTGGTGAGCTGGTATATGCTTTTTCTGAATCACCTTGAACAATAGATCTGCGGCCGCTTCCCCCATTTCTATAGGCTCATGAGTTACACTGGTCAGATGAGGCTCTACAATTTCACAAAGCCTGCTATTACCAAATCCCACGACTGAAACTTCTCTCGGAACTGTAAGTCCCATCTTTTTAAGCTTCAGAATAGACTCTACAGCAAGTTCATCACTAAAGGTAAATAATGCATCAGGCCTATTGCTCGGATTCTCAAACATCTTTTCTATGATAGCTTCATGATCTTCATCAGGATGACAGAAGACCACGAAATCTTCGTTGATCTCATAATCATAAGTCTTTAATGCCTCAAGATAGCCTTCATATCTACTTTTACTGATTCCTAGAAGCCCGGGTCCACCTAAATGGGCGATCTTCTTTCTTCCACGTTTGATCAAATGTTCCACTGCTTGAAAACCGCCTGTAAAATCATTTGCTTCAACCGTTGGCATATCAAAACCAGGAGCTATTCTATCAAAAAGAATAAAAGGTACATCGTAGGCTTTCAGCGTTTCCAAATGGTCAAAGTCTTTAGTTTCACTTGAAACTGATAAGATCACGCCCTCAACTTTACAGGACAAAAGTGATTTGATCTGATCGATCTCATCGTGATAATTCTCATTAGATTGACAAATGATAGTATAGTATCCATTATCACTCACAATTTTCTGAATACCATCAATAGCAGAAGCAAAGAAGCTACTCGTAATATGAGGCACCAAAATTCCGATTGAGTTTGACCTTTTGGTTCTAAGTCCAGCTGCAATAAAGTTCGTCTGATACTTCATCTCTTTGGCTTTCTCAGAAACAAGTTTCTTGGTATCATCACTAATATTTGGATGATCGTTCAAAGCTCTTGACACCGTAGAAGGTGAGATCTTTAACTCGTTCGCTATGTCTTTTATAGTTATTGCCATACTCTAATTGTCTTTTGGTTGCGCGTGCGTACCATCGCAGTAAGGGAAGTTTTTAGAACGTTTACAACGGCAGAAAGATACTGTTTCTTTTATTACCGTTTCTTTCTTTCTCTCATACACTGTGGCACCACCTTTTATGATCAACGGACCACCGGGAATTAATTCTACATGCACTTCTTCATTCACCTTTTCCTTGAATTTCACTCCTTTAATAGAAAGGGCTTTAGAAGGACATTCTCTAACGAGACTTACAATTTCTTCAGAAGTAGCAGCCACTGCATTGATCCATGGACGTTGTTTTAGGTTAAAAACCTTTGGTAATCCTCTCAAACAAATACCTGATTGAATACATTTTTCAGGCGCCCATTTTATTGTTATATCTCCGTTGCTATACTCCTTAATCATAAGTGATCCCCCTATTTTACAAGGATTGAATTGATGAAAATAAACTAAATAAGATTGAATGAGAAATTTGTTAACCGAAAACGATTGTTATTATATATGTAATTATTAACATATTTGTATATTTTAATTATTTAGAATATAATTTGAGACGATCTAATTCTGAATAAACGAGGTCAAACCAAGCCTTTTGTTCCTCTGAATCACTCCCATGACGAGTTTCTTTATCATAATTTGAGGAAAAGCGCTTAAAGTCACCCAAAAGGATCTTGACGTATTTATTATAAATTTTGAGATCCCTTTCCCCTCTATCATAAAGATCTGCAATCTGCTTCCTGATCTTTCTACCAAACATTTCAGCAATATCGAAATGAAGTTTCTCATGTGCTAGTAGTACAATATTCGTAGGGTCTGTAGTCCATGAGTCTTTTTTAAC
Organism: Roseivirga sp.; assembly: GCA_965661435.1. Lineage (GTDB taxonomy): Bacteria > Bacteroidota > Bacteroidia > Cytophagales > Cyclobacteriaceae > Roseivirga. The sequence continues at coordinate 899 of CBFIDS010000085.1, read as the reverse complement.
GAAGAGCACTTTTACTTCAAACCTTGGCTCGCCTTTGATGATACCACCTCTCACAGAATGAAAGACTGATGTCAATGCGACACCGCCTTCTTCATTAGACCTTTTTGACTTTTTGAGCTGGTAATCTTCCCAACTCAAATAAAGTTCATCTGACCACTCAATGAATTGAGCGGTATCGACCTCTAGGTACTGCGCCTTGACTGGTTTTAACAATGCTAGACATAGAATAAAGCTGATATAAACTCCTCTACTCATAAGGCCAAAACTAACATTTTCAGACATTCGGTTAAATTAGGACCTTAAAACTTATCAAGTATCCTACATTGAAAAAATGATTACTCTACCAAAACTGCCTTAAATATTACTTAAGTACTAGGTATCTCCATCACACACCTAAATCCTGTGTGATCAAAGCTAGAATCTCGAGTCGATTTCATTCTTCTAGAAACTCTGTAGCCACTACAATAGGAATCGCTACAAAGAAATGATCCTCCACGCATGACATACTTTTCAGCATATGGCTCTGCTGGGTCATAGGACATATTTGGACCTTTTGGATCGACTATTTCATCACTCTCAGTGACCATCATGCTGTAGCCTTGTGCATGATACTTGTCCAAGCACCATTCCCAAACATTACCTGCCATGTCATACAGTCCATAACCGTTTTTAGCATAGGACCCAACTGGTGCAGATCCTTCAAATCCATCTTGAGACGTATTCTTATAAGGAAAAACGCCTTGCCAGAAATTAGCTTTTTGGTAGGCCATAGAAACTGGCTCATTCCCCCAAGGATAGATCGGGTCGTCTAGACCACCTCTTGATGCCCATTCCCACTCTGCTTCTGTTGGCAGCCTCTTTCCTGCCCATTCAGCATAAGCCAAAGCATCATCGTAAGC
>CBFIDS010000084.1:0-7718 GCA_965661435.1 Roseivirga sp. | reverse complement strand
TGCCATTCATCGACCACAACAGTTTTAAGGTTAGCGAAGGTTTTGGGTGCGTCTTTTTGTGCTAGTAGAACGTGAATACTTTCAGGTGTGGTGACTAAAGCCTGAGGCATGCTCTTCTTTTGGGCTGCTCTGGCTTTTTGAGTTGTGTCTCCCGTCCTTAGGCCAACTTCCCATTCAAGGCCGACATCATCACAGACCTGCTGCATGGCTCGATGAATATCCTTGGCTAATGCCCTAAGTGGAGTGACCCATATCAATTGTAGACCTTTGGGTTTCTTCTTGTCTTGAAGAGCATCTAATACGGCACTAAACCAAATAGCATAAGTCTTACCGCTGCCAGTTGGAGCATTCAGGAGTCCACTTTTTCCATTGAGGTGCGCCTGCCAGCATTCCATTTGGAAATCGAAGGCTTTCCAGTTTTTAGATCGGAACCAGTCTAAGGCTGCGCTAATATCATGTTGATCTTTCAATGCTTTTGAGTAGAAGCTTGAAATTAGTTATTGTCGGTAAGAAGACAAGTACAAATGATGGAAGGAAATGACCTAGGTCAAAAAGTGGCGTTATGATCGATCTTCATATTGAGGTTCAATAACCTGACCGTTTGACCTCCAACTTGTAAAGCACCTCCATTGTAATATCCAACACCTTTCTTAACCTCTATCAGAACGAGATATTCCTTGTCATTGGTGTCTACTTGGTAAAAGCCATGCTTATTAGGACTGACAATGAATTTTGGTTCTATGCCATTTTCTTCTAACTGTTTGAGATTGTAGAATTTCGTGCCGTCATCTTCGTAGGTTGCTTCCTGCAAATCATTGAGCATTGAGGACTCATATAGATAAAGCTCGTTTCTTACAGTGTCAGGTGCATTTACTTCTCCATCTGAAGTTGGCATAAAGTTGCCGTTGTATTCCAGCACATGGCCATGGATACCGTTAATAATTGTGGGCTCCTGGATCTTATTGCTGATTTTAACATTGAAAGTAAAGTAATAATCATCTTGAACAGGAACATTATTCTTCTTGCATCCGAAGACGGATAAAGTAAGTGTAAGAATGATCAATAAGCCCTTATATTTCATGCACCTTTTTGTTACAGGGCACGAAATAAATAAATTCTAGCTCTAATTCTGCCTTTTGAAGGGTTAAAGATTCCTAAAAAAACAATAAAGGTATTCTCATTTTATAATAGCCTGAATAACTAAAGTTGTTTAAAGGATTAATAGAGGGTTAAAAATAAATATATTAAACAACCGATTGCGTAATTAGACTATAAATAGGTTTAAAAATTACCCTTTGTAGTATATTTTTATTACATGCGAATAGAAATACCTAGAGAAGTTGAGCGATTTGGGCCCGTGCAAATACACGATGTTCAAAAAGTTTGGGAATTAGATTCTGGACTTAAACACAAAAGAAACGAACCCAAGGAAAAAGATAGAAGAGTCATCACAAGGATTTCCTATGAGTCACTTCAAGAGATCCAAGAGCAAATGGCAATTGTAGTCCCTATTAAAGATGAAAAGATCAAGCTCCTAGAAGGTGTTTTAGCAGGTATTCCGCACCATTGCACTGTTATTTTGGTTTCCAACAGTAAGCGAGAACCTGTTGATCGTTTTAAGATCGAAAAAGATGCACTGGAGCACATGGGCAAATTCATGAAGAAAGAGATCTTCATTGCGCATCAGAAAGATCCTTTGTTGGCAGAAGCTCTTAAGGCAGCAGGTTATGAGTATATATTGGATGAAAACGGTATGGTTCGAAGTGGAAAGGCTGAGGGTATGATTCTTAGCACCATCTTGGCTTTTCTCTGTGGGAAAAAGTATATCGGTTTCATTGATTCTGACAATTACTTTCCAGGAGCCGTTTATGAGTATGTTCAAGAATATAGTGCTGCACTCTATAGTGCCAAGTCAAGTTATTCTATGGTTCGCATTGCCTGGCACAGTAAACCAAAGATCGTTGAATCGAGTCTTTTCTTTGCTAAAAGAGGCCGGGCATCTGAACATACCAATAAAGTGCTCAACAATTTAATGAGTAGTTACACGGGCTATGGAACGGAGATCATTAAAACCGGAAATGCTGGAGAACATGCTATGAGTATGGACCTGGCACTCAACATAGATTATTCTTCGGGCTATTCCATTGAGCCTTACCATTACATTAATGTTTTAGAAAAGTTCGGTGGAGTTATTGGAAGTCCTACTGATGATGTAATGAAAAAAGGAATTCAATTCTTTCAAATTGAAAGCAGAAATCCACACCTGCATGAAGTTAAAGGCGAGGAGCATGTTAAATCTATGAGTAAGGAGGCAATGGAGGTGATCTACAGGTCTCCACTCTGTCCCGACCATTTGAAAGAAGAGATCAAACAAGACCTTATTAATCGAGACCTCATCAAAGAAGGAGAAGAATTGCCTGAAACAGTCAGGTATTATCCTGCCTTGAGCAAATGCAATATGAAGAAGTTTTTAGAGGTTGTGAAAGACGCTCCTTATGCTGAGAACTTTACAGTTGACCTTTCCAATTATCAGTACAAGAATGGAACTAAAAAGCTCATTAGAGATAAAGTAAAAGGAAAAGATCATTTACCACAAGCACACGAAAAGTTAGAGATCAAATGAAAAAAGTACTCTTTACCGATTTAGACGGTACATTATTGGATCTCCGAAGTTATTCCTACAGTAAGTCTGAGTCTTCACTCAAATCATTAAAAGACCAAGGTGTACCTGTCGTTTTTTGTAGTTCTAAATCTAGGGCGGAGCAAGAATATTATAGACAGATCTTGGATGTAAGAGATCCATTTATTGTAGAGAATGGCTCAGCCATATTTATTCCGAAAGGTTATTTCAAGAAAGAGATTCCTTTCAATACATATGTTACCGATGATTACGAAGTCATTCAATTGGGAGAGTCTGTGACCAATATTAGACAGGCGATCAAAGAATTGAGAGAGGATCTGCTACTGGATTTTGTCTGTTACTTTGACATTCCTCCAGAGGAAGTTTCACTTTACACAAGCTTGAATCTCAATGAGGCAAAAAGAGCCATGAAAAGAGAGTTTAGTGAGACAATTCTAAGAGGAGCAATCAATGAAAAATTCCTAAGAAGGTTGAAAAGGAGAGGTTTGATGAGTATTCCCGGGAGTAAATTCAATACTGTTATTTCTAAGCAGGCAGATAAAGGTAAGGCCATCGAGATCCTTCAATCGTTTTACAAGAATGAATCTCAAGACCTATTTACTTTTGGTGTGGGGGACAGTAGAAATGACCTAGAGATGTTCAAGGTAGTAGATGACCCATATATTGTTCAAAGGCCTTCAGGTGAATGGTATGACTTGAAGGATGACACAGTCAAAAAAGCAAGTGGCGTTGGTCCAGAAGGGTGGAATAAGGTGGCAGAGATTATTTTAAACGCATAAAAAAACCCTGACGATTTCGTCAGGGTATTCTTTTTATTAGTTCGATTTGAATTACTTCATAGACCAATAATCTTTCATTACAATAGCTTCTTTAGAAACCGTATGTCCATTCATCGTAATTTCAACTTTATAAGTACCAGGACCTACAGAAGCTGTTTCGTATCTCATTTGATCCATACGAGCATTGATCTGGGCATCGTCCCAACCGAATCTTCTGAAACGACTTGTCATTTGCTCTAACTCTTCCTGAGATCTTTCACCAGTGATCTCAACGAATCTCCAGTTCATAGAATTTAAGCCCGCTTCTGCATCCATTGTTGTTTTGTAGATCTCTTTGGCTCCACGATAGATCTTTAAATTAGCTTTTCCTGCAGCTTTAGCATGGAAGTGAATATGCGTTCCTGGCTGCCTGCTTTCTCCGTTCATGTTGGTTGAAGCAGTTACATTGCTTAGACCACTCATATATTGAACTGCAGGCTGAATATCAAATAGCGCCACCGTTGCGTTCATGGCTTGTTGAGTCATTCCCTGAAGAGGGGAGATGTCTGCTATGAAGATACCTCTTCCGTGAGTAGCTACAACAAGTTCATTCTCTCTTGGGTGAATGACCATGTCATAAGCTGGGTTAGTAGGCATATCTGTCATGAACTTGGTCCAGTTCTTACCACCATCAATACTTGCGAATGTTCCTAATTCAGTTCCAACGAAAAGAAGGTTAGGGTTTTTATGATCTTCTCTGATCACATTCACTGCACCGTCAGGGATTCCATTAGCAATAGATGTCCAAGTTTTACCCCAGTCAGTTGTTTTGTATAAGAACGCACTGAAATCATCTCTTCTCATACCGTTGAATGCCACATAAGCAGTACCTGGGTTATGAGCAGAAGCCTCAACTCTTGTTACCCAATATTCTGGGTTATTTGGAATGTTTGCATTTAATAATGTCCAGTTATCACCACCGTCTCTAGTTACTTGCACATTACCATCATCAGTACCTACCCAAAGCTCATTAGGATTTAATGGCGACTCTTCAAAAGTTGTGATAGTACCGTATTGAATGTTTCCTGTACCCCCAGCCTTTTGCTCATCGTTTTTAGTTAAGTCAGGACTGATCTCTTCCCAATTCTCTCCTCTGTAAGAAGACCTTACTACTTTGTTACCTGCATGATAGATCACGTTAGAGTTATGTGTAGAAACCGCAATTGGAGCATTCCAATTCCATCTCATACTTCTATCACCTGAATATCTGATACTAGCTGATTCGCCAGTCTCAAGATCAAGTCTCCTTAAAGGTCCAAATTGAGACTCATTGTATAAATATCTATTATTGCTCTTGTCTATGACGTTATACATTCCGTCACCGCCACCAGTTCTTTGCCAAGCTTCAAATGGAATTGAGCTGCCATCTTTTGTAGTACTTGGGCCTCTTACCGAACCATTATCCTGAAGACCACCATAAACATTGTAAGGGTAAGCCATATCTACATCTACGGCATAGAATTGAGCTAAAGGAAGTTCATCTGGGTGGTACCAGGTCGCACCTGCATCGTAGGTGATTCCCATTCCATGGTCATAACCTAAAAGCATATGCTCAGAATCAGCAGGATCTATCCACATCGCGTGATTATCACCGCCAAATCGGAAAGGCTGTCCCCAGCTATTGCCACCATCTTTGGTTTCCCAAACTCTGATACCTAGTACATATACATGATCTTCATCATTCGGATCAACTCTTACTTGTTGGTAATAATATGATGGCGCTCCACCCACGTCTTCACCATCCGGATTGATCTTTCTCCAGGTTTCACCACCATCATCAGATCTGTACATTTCAGTACCTTTTACAGATTGACCTCTGCCTAATGCGATACCGACTTCTAGTTGTCTTCTTCTTTCTTCAACCGAGATACCGTCAACATTTACGTTCTCTATATTGGCATATACAACATTAGCATTACCGGGAGCATAAGCCACTCCAATTCTTCCTAAGAATCCACTAGGAAGGCCGCCACCTAATTTTGTCCAGTTTTTACCGCCATCGGTAGATTTGTACATACCACTACCTTCTCCACCTTCGTTGAAGGTCCATGGTCTTCTTATCTTATCATAGGCAGCAGCGATCAATTTGTTAGGATCGTCAGGGCTCATTGCTACGTCTACAACTCCTACGTATTTTCCATCATCTTTTTTGACTTCAAGTACTTTAGACCAAGTTTTTCCACCATTAGTCGTTTTGTAAAGTCCTCTTTCTGGATTTTCAGAATATAAGTGACCTAGAGCAGCCACATAAACTACATCTGAGTTATTTGGGTCGATCAATATTCTACCAATGTGGTGCGACTCAGGAAGACCCATATTGGCCCAAGATTGGCCACCATCAGTAGACTTATAAATTCCATTACCCCAATAAGAACTTCTTGAGTTGTTAGCCTCACCAGTACCCGCCCAAACTACGCTAGTATCTTGCTGATCTAAGGCTACAGAACCGATAGAGATCACATCTTCGTTATCGAAAATTGGATCCCAAGACTGTCCATTATTTACACTTTTCCATAGTCCGCCAGAAGCAGTTGCAGCATAGATCACTTTAGGAGAGCTTTCCATGACAGCAAATTCAACATATCTTCCACCTTGTCGTGAAGGACCGATCTCTCGGAATTCTAGAGACTCAACTACTTGTTGAGGTATTTTCTGTGCAATTGATTCTGATACTGTCAGTAATATCAGTAAACAACTCAGCACTAATGACTTGAATGTTTTTACAGTAAGATTCATCGTTTTTTATGGTTATCAGGGTTGAAAATAAATCAAATTGAAGCCAGTACAAAGAGGCGCTCACTCAATTACATAAATGGTCAAGCCTAATGTTGCGAAAACTTCTGCTTTTAAGGGCACGTTTATGAATGGGTGTTATCTTAAGGCTACTGAAAAGTCCATTTTCTATGAAAAAGTATCTTCTTGTTATCCCTTTAATTTCGTCCTTTTCACTCTTCTCCCAAGAGACACTTCAGGAGCTTTACAATGATGCGGCAGCTGCATATGAACAGAAGGATTATGATACATATTTAGAGACGTTGAGGACAGCAGATGAATTAAGACCTAATCATCCTGCTATCATTCCCAAGTTAGCAGGAGCATGGGCCCTTACCGGTAGAAAGATCAGAGCCATCCAAACACTCAGGCAAATGCTCTTGATGGATGCTACTTTTAATTTCATTGAGAATCCTGATTTCAAAAGCATCAGAAAACATAAGAATTACGATGATCTAGTTGAGCTTCAGAAAAGACTTACAAAAGTTGAAGTTCATGATGAGTTGTTTAGGGTCATCAATGCTGGAATGCTCCATCCTGAAAGTTTTGTTTTACTCGATAAAGGTGAGCTTTTATTAGGAAGCATTAGAGAAAGGAAGATCGTAAAAGTAGACACCAATGGATTGGTTGCTGATTGGCTTGAAGTACCTTATTCGGTGCTAGGAATGAAATATAAAGAAGAAACTGACCACTTATGGGTGGCAAGCTCTGCCTTCGCTGAAATGGAAGACTATTCAGAAGAAGAAGAAAAGGGTAGGTCTATGGTCATGCAAATTGACGTTTCTGAGGCTCAGATCATCCAAGGGGTAGAATATGATGACGGTTCGATCATTGGAGACCTTGTTTTGGATAAAGAGCAACGGATATGGTTCAGCAATAGTGCAGAACCTTATCTCACCAGAAATGTGACGGATACTGCTCAATACTTTGGACCTTTTGCTCGAAAATACTTCGATCTGGAAGGGCGTTATTTCAATCTTCAGGGGCTAACATTAGATGATACCGAACGCTACCTGTATTTCTCAGACTACATTACAGGTATCCATAGGATCGACCTGAAGACTGATGATATCGAAAAGGTTTTTGCTCCAGAGGAGATCTTGTTAAAAGGGATAGATGGTCTTTATTATTATAAAAATAGTTTGATTGCCATCCATAATGGCACCAAGCCTTATCGAGTAGTTCAGTACTTTTTAGACGAGACAGGTCAATCGATCCTGTTGGAAAGGGTGATCAATAGAGGAGGAGAGTCCCTAGGGGAACCTACCTTGGGTCAGGTGAAGGATGGGTACTTTTACTATCTAGCGAATAGTCCTTGGGGTGCATATGATGATGACATGAACCTTTTAGAAGCTGAGGTCCAACCCATCGAGATCAGAAGGATCAAGTTAGATTGATATTTTCCCTTTCTAAAAATTTCATTTATTCTTTCTCATTATCTTGTTATCAAATTAGATGTCATGAATAGAATTTTTCTTTTACTGGTG
>CBFIDS010000083.1:0-6581 GCA_965661435.1 Roseivirga sp. | reverse complement strand
GTAAATAGATATTCAAGTCCTTCTACACCACCAGGCATTTGGATCGCAAAAATGGCAACTACGATCAACAAGCCGAATAGGGTTGGAATTAATATTTTATTAGTCTTTTCTAGTCCTTTTTTGATGCCCTTACCGAGTACCCAAATGGCTACAGTAATGGTTAACATGTAACAGACAACTGCCTCCCAACTGGCATTAGATAAGCCTGCCCAGAAATTATCCATGAAATTCACACTCGGATCTGCGAATTTATCATTCAATGAGCCATCACCAAATATGGAATTGACAAGGTTTTGCGTGTTGAGGAGAAAATACCTTAAGGACCATCCCGTTACTACGGAATAATAAAAGGCAATGCCTACCGTCACTAAAGTAACGAATGTACCCATCCAGTTGAATTTCTTGCCTGCAAGACTACCGAGTGCCCCTAAAGTTCCTTTTCGATAATACTTACCAATGGCAAGCTCTGCCATGAGCAAAGGAATTGACCAGATCACCAGAAAGAACATCCATAGAATAATGAATGTACCCCCATGTTCTCCGGCTATTCGGGGAAATCTCCAGAGGTTTCCAGCACCAATGGCCATACCAAGGGCTGCAAGAATTATCCCCCACCGATTACTAAATTCTTCTTTCTTTTCTGCCATAACAATGTGACTATCTATGTCTAATATTGTTTGAAATAAGCCGGAAACTAACTTAATAATCCGGAAACTCAAGGTCTCTTTGACTAACCCCGTTTATTATTATCTGGTAAGCACTATTGTTATATTTTTGCCATATGGCGAAAGATCACACCAATTTTTTCAATGACGTTTATGATGTTGTAAAGCTGATACCTAAGGGCAGGGTGACCAGCTATGGTGCTATTGCTAACTTTCTGGGAACTAAAGGAAGTGCCAGAATGGTTGGTTGGGCCATGAACGCTTCACATGCAGATCCGGAAGTCCCAGCGCATCGAGTGGTTAACCGGGTAGGTCTTTTAACCGGAAAGCATCATTTTGGTACGCCTACCATAATGCAAGAACGATTGGAAGGGGAAGGCGTAGAAGTCATCGATGATAAAATTCAATCTTTTAAACAAGTCTTTTGGGATCCGGCTAAAGAGCTTCAACTTTGACCCAAATATTTTAAGCACAAATTAATACTATGGAGGCATTATTAACTTCTGAAGGGATTATCGCCCTACTGACCCTAACTTTTTTAGAGATAGTTCTTGGTGTTGATAACATCATTTTTATTTCAATCATCTCCAACAGACTTCCTAAAGAAAAGCAGGCCACTGCGAGGAATTTAGGGCTAGGACTGGCTCTTATCATGAGAATTGGTTTGCTCTTAGGTATAAGCTGGATCATTGGTTTCACCGAACCAGTTTTCACGCTAATGGATCATGCGGTGAGCGTCAAAGACATTATTCTCATTGTTGGAGGATTATTCCTTATCGGAAAAAGTACAACTGAGATTCATGAGTCATTAGAAGTTGAAGAGCATGGTAAGGTTACTAAAACAGTCACCAGCATGGGGAAGGTAATTCTTCAAATTGTGGCTTTAGATGCAGTCTTCTCTTTCGATTCAATTCTGACAGCCGTAGGGCTTACCGATGAAATTGCCATTATGATCGTGGCAGTGACCTTAGCTATGGTAGTAATGATGACCTTTGCAGGTAAGATCAGTGAATTCATAAACAAACATCCAACTTTGCAGATACTAGCCATGTCATTTTTGATACTGATTGGTTTCATGCTAGTCTTAGAAGGAATTGGTACCCATGTGGAGAAAGGCTATATCTACTTTGCAGTCTTCTTCTCGCTGACAGTTGAATTACTCAATATGAGAAGACGTAAGAATGCAGCTAAGATCAGGCTTAGAAAGAAGATCACTCAGTAGATTTTAAAGTGATTTCCGTATTCTTTAAGGTTGAAGAATACGGAGATTCTACGATTTTCTTGAGATCAATAACAAACCTAGGAAAGTCAAAGCTCCATTCAAGGCAAGAATGAAGAAGCCAAACCAACTGCCAGTTGAAAGATTGATAAAGTATGATAATACTGGGGCAGCAAGGCAGATTGGAAGGACATATTTATCGATCACCTGGCGCTTGCTCAATAAGCCAAAGCTGAATAATCCTAACAGTGGCCCGTAGGTATAACCTGCAGCAGTGAAGATAGAATTGATCACACTATCATCGTTGATTGCATTGAAGATCAAGATCACCAGAAATAAAAGGACTGAAAAGCCAATATGTACTTTGAGACGAGTGCTCTTTTTTTCCGATTCTTCTTTCTTCTCGAAGTTCAAAAAATCGACACAAAAGGCGGTTGTTAATGCGGTTAAGGCAGAATCGGCACTAGAGTATGCTGCGGCAATTATTCCTAAAAGGAACACAACGCTTGCAAAAGTGCCTAGGTGATTTAATGCTAATAATGGATAGAGTGTATCGGTTTTTGCGGGTATTTCGATTCCCTTGGTGTTAGCATACATATAGAGAAGGGCTCCCATGCCTAGAAATACTAGGTTAGCAAAAATGAGTACCACGCTAAAACCAAAGATATTTTTCTGAGCTTCTTTCAGATTTCTACATGTCAAGTTTTTTTGCATCATATCTTGATCTAAACCTGTCATTACAATGGCGATCAAAGCACCAGAAATAAATTGCTTAGGAAAGAATTTAGGATTCGCCCAATCCCAGTAAAATGTAGTGGAAAGCTCACTCGATCTAATGTTGGTAATGGCTTCACCCAAAGACCAATCCAATTCTTTGATGATCATAAATACTGTTACCATAGCGGCTGTAAGCATGAACAGCGTTTGTAGGGTGTCGGTCCATACAATGGTTTTGATGCCTCCTTTGAAAGTATAAACCCAAATCAATAAAATGGTCGTGAGCACGCTGACCCAAAAAGGCACACCATAGGCATCGAATAAGGCTGTTTGTAAAACGATGGCGACCAAGAAAAGCCTGAATGAGGCGCCAATTACCCTTGAAAGAAGGAAAAAGCCTGAGCCTGTTTTGTAAGACCAAAACCCAAATCTCTGCTCTAAATAACCATAGATCGATACCAAGTTGAGTCTATAGTAAAGTGGCATCAGTACGGTGGCTATTACAAAGTACCCTAATAGGTATCCGATCACTACCTGAAAGTAGGAGAAGAAGCTGTTGCCCACTTCTCCTGGAACAGAAATAAAAGTGACTCCAGAAAGAGAAGCTCCGATCATCCCAAAAGCCACCAAATACCATGGGCTTTGACGGTTGGCTGTAAAGAAGGTTTGAGTGTTGGCTCCTCTTGAAGTGATGCGTGCGATTAGGATCAATAAAAGAAAATAGCCACCGATTAGGGCAATGACCAAAGTTGGACTCATGGGGTAAATATATAGGATATCAGTTAATCAGTTATCAGAAATTGGAAATTCAATCCACTCATCACCAATTTCTGAGAACAGATAACTTCTCCAACTGGTTATGCAGATGAAAATCATTAAATTTGAGCAAAAATTCAGAGATATGCGATTAGGCTACCAAGAGCAAGAAAGCGTTGATGTGTTAGAAAAAGTGGTTGAGGAAGACCTGAGTGATCTGGTTGTATTCAATGACGATGTGAATACTTTTGAGCATGTGATCAATATCTTGATGAAAGTATGTAAGCATTCCGCTGAACAAGCAGAGCAATGCACCATGCTCATTCATTATAAAGGAAGATGCACTGTAAAGCATGGAACTTTTGCAGAGCTAAGACCCATGTGTGAAAGTATTTTAGATGCGGGCATTACCGCAACGGTCATGTAATTTTCTCCCGCTCAGACATTGAACTTTCCCCCGAAAATTGTTGAAAATGCCATAGAAGAGATCTCAAAGTTACCCGGAATAGGGAAGAAGACGGCTATGAGATTGGTATTGCATTTACTCAAACAAAATCAAGATGCTACAAGCAATCTTACCGATGCACTTTCTCATCTAAGAGAGGATGTCAAGTATTGTGGTACTTGTCATATGATCTCTGATACCACCGATTGTACTTGTAAAACCATTACTCGCGACCTGACAACCATCTGTGTGGTTCAGGATACTCCTGATGTCATGGCGGTTGAGAACACGGCTCAGTATAAAGGTCTTTATCATGTTTTAGGAGGAGTAATCTCTCCAATTGAAGGGATAGGACCTGAAGACCTGAAGATCGATTCACTTTTTAAGCGAATAGAACAAAGCGAGCCTAAGATAGATGAGGTTATTCTAGCCTTGAGCCCAACCATGGAAGGAGATACTACGGCCTTCTATATCACCAAAAAATTGAAGGCAATGGGCTTAAAAGTCACTACTATTGCAAGGGGAATCCCGATTGGTGGTGAGTTGGAGTATGCCGATGAAGTTACCTTAGGGAGAAGTATTTTAACCAGAACTACGTACGAATAATATGAGTATGCTATCCGATCGTTTAACCAGTATGGCCGAGTCTGCTACGCTGGCCATGGCCGCTAAGGCCAGGGAATACAAAGAAAAAGGTATTGATGTGATCAGCTTGAGTTTAGGTGAGCCTGATTTTAAGACTCCTAAACACATCCAAGAAGGAGCAAAAGCAGCAATCGATGAAGGGAAGTATTTTGCTTATCCTCCGGTGAATGGTTATTTAGATCTAAGAAAAGCCATTGCTGATAAATTTAAAAGAGAGAATGGTCTCGATTATACGGCAGATCAGATCGTGGTTTCAAATGGTGCCAAACAGTCACTCGCTAATATTTTCCAATCCATCTTAAATGATGGAGATGAAGTGATCGTCTTTTCTCCATTTTGGGTGAGCTACTCAGCACAGATCGAATTAGCAGGGGGAACTCCTGTTTATATAAAAGGAGGGATTGATAATGATTTTAAAGTAACTGCTGAACAACTGAAAGCTGCTATCACTGATAGAACGAAAGCCTTGATCTTTTCTTCTCCTTGTAACCCAACAGGATCTGTTTTTACAAAGTCGGAATTAGAAGAGATTGCTCAAATAGTTCTAGGGCAAGATAATATGATCGTCATCGCGGATGAGATCTATGAGCATATCAATTACACTGGTAAACATGCCAGTATTGGTGCTATTCCAGGAATGTTAGAAAGAACCGTTACGGTGAATGGAATGGCCAAAGGTTTTGCCATGACAGGCTGGAGAGTTGGTTACATAGGTGCTCCTACGTGGTTGGCAAAAGCCTGTACAAAGATTCAGGGTCAATTTACTTCAGCCAACTGTTCTATTGCACAAAGAGCTACACTTACTGCCTTGACGAGTGATTTGGGACCAACGAAAGAAATGGCTGAGGAATACCTGAGAAGAAGACAGATCGTTAAGGATTTACTTGATGAAATTCCCGGTTTCAAAACCAACGTTCCACAAGGAGCCTTCTATTTCTTTCCAGATGTAAGCGAATATTTTGGAAAATCAGATGGTCAAAAAACCATTGAGAATGCAAGTGATCTCAGTTTATATATTTTAGAAAATGCCCATGTTTCCGTTGTAACAGGAGAGGCATTCGGAGATCCTGATTGCATCAGACTTTCTTATGCAGCCTCGGAAGAAGACCTGAGAAAAGCCATCTCTCAAATGAAGACAGCACTAGAGAAACTCAACTAATGGAATTCAAAGATTCACAATCACTTTTTGATGCTTTTGGCCAACTCAAAGTCTTGGTGATAGGAGACGTTATGGTCGATTCATATATCTGGGGATCTGTCAGCCGAATTTCTCCAGAGGCACCTGTACCAGTCGTTTTAGCCAAGAAAAAAGAAAAGCGTTTGGGTGGGGCCGCCAATGTGGCGCTCAATGTTCAAGCTTTAGGGGCAATCCCCATTCCTTGTGCCATTGTTGGAGATGATATTGATGGGCAGTTTTTCTTAGAAAGACTCCAAGAAAGAGGGATTCCTAATAAAGGAGTCATCACTTCCTCAGAGAGAGAAACAACTGTGAAAGAAAGAGTCTTGGCAGGCTCGCATCAGATGATTCGTGTAGACACTGAATCTGATAAGGACATGAGCGAGATGGAAGAAAAAAGCTTATTGTCTCATATAAAGAACCTGCTTCCAGAATGCCATGTAGTCATATTTGAAGATTACGACAAAGGAGTTATCAATAAAAGAGTGATTCAGACCACCATTGAAGAAGCTAATAGACTAGGTATTCCTACGGTTGTAGATCCCAAGAAGAGAAACTTCATGGATTACAAGGGAGCCACTTTATTCAAGCCCAACTTGAAAGAATTACGAGAAGGGATGAAGTTGGATGTAGACCCGACAGACCTAAACTCTATAAAAACTGCGGCCAAAGCTCTACAAGATGCCTTAGACGCCAAAATGGTGATGGTTACACTTTCAGAGCATGGCGTATTCATCAAGGATAATGGAGATACGCATCTGATTCCGGCCCATATAAGACAGGTTTCTGATGTGTCTGGTGCAGGAGATACCGTGATCAGTGTGGTGGCCTGTGCTTTAGCCGCAGGACTGGATGCCCAGAAAACGGCAGCCCTATCCAACCTTGCAGGGGGTCTCGTATGCGAATATGTAGGCGTTGTTCCTATCAATAAGGATGATCTTCAGAAAGAGGCTGAAG